>JBDRLO010000048.1:0-9283 GCA_043812935.1 Candidatus Omnitrophota bacterium | reverse complement strand
AATGACATTCCTTCTGACAGGCAATAAAGCCCCCTATCAATCCTTTTGATACACTTATTCGTAAGACCGGCATTAAGAAGAGACTTACTGAATCCCCCCTTAATAAGCTCAAAATAACTCGCCAGACCACCCTTTTTCCTAAGAAACTCAATGAGTTTCGTCTCTTTTGCCCCCATCACAAACACTCCCTATTTGCCTACACTTATAAACAAGTGTACAGCATTAGGGATATAAAGTCAAGCTACACCCAACAAAAAATACTAAAAACCCCAACTATGCCCAATTATGGGAACCGCAAGGATAAATAAATATTGCGTCCCCTAAATCATCCTAATACAAATTAAATCTGACAATGTGAATAAATATTCGTTGCACTAGCCTCCTAAAATAAGCATATCTTGAATACTTTACATTTGCACCGTTGATTTACACTACATTATTTTTTATTTCCAATTTGTAGTGTACGTTCCAGCTCATTTATTTCGTTAACATATAAAATCAGTTCTTTTTTTGAATTCTCCAACATATCAATAATAACTTGCCGCCACTTTTTCGGTAATGATAAAAATAATTCGTGAATTTTCTTCTTATCAACGATTATAGAAGAACAAACAGCCTGCTGTAGATCTTTCAATCTCTTATCTGATTTTCTTCTGCGGGAAGCGATAATAAGTTTGTGCAAACAAAAATTCGCAGGATTCGGCACTAAAACACTTATTCCATCTTCGACAATAGTTATGGGATTCTCCAATAATAGCATAACAAATCTAAGTGGAATCGCGTTAAGACCAAGCTTTTTAATTTTTATTGCCTCATCAACTCCTCTTCCCTTTTCCGGGGTTATAAATTCTATTTTAAGTTCAGCATTCCACAGATATAAAGACCCGTCATGTTTAAAATCATGCCTGAATCCTAAATCCCCTAATTTTTTAATAAAATCCGGATGCTCTTTGCCGCGAAAAGGATTTGGGATTAAAAAATCAATGTCTTGTGTAACAAGCGGAAAATTCTTCGCTCCTAAATGTTTTTGATATAATTGAAAACACCAACTGCCAATAAGTTCAACACCTTCATCAAAAAGACCACAGTCCGCAAATATTTTTAGTACTTTTCGGATTAAGTTAACCACTTTTTTTACCTTCCGCCCTTTTTAGCATTCTAAGCGCTTCATTAACTTTTTTAAGTTCGCCGCGCAATAATCGTCGCTCTTTTATTTGTTTTAATAATTTTTCCGGTTTGTCTTTTCCAAGATATTTTTGAATAACTTTTGCACCTTTACGCTCCTGCAGATAATAATATCTTCTTCCATTAATTTTTCGTTCCTTCACACTCCCTTTTGGCAAACGACTCAACATTTTCTGTATCTTTTTTTTCGCATCAAAATAATATTGTTTACTTTCCCTTAAAATGCCTTTTAAAATTTTCATTTTTCACACCCCTTCCCCTTACACTACATTATACCATAAAATTGCTTTTGTAGTGTAAATCGACGAAAATTAGTTAAATTTGTTAATACATTTTCTTAACTAGTCCTATTTAGTTAAAGCCCACTTTAACTAATTTGGCAATGTTAAATTTGTTAACATCATTTTTTAATTAAAAGTTGGTTTTTTTTGAATTTCTTTGCGTCTTTTCTATTTCAAAATATTGGTGTCCATATAGATGTCTATAAGAAGTCTTAAATCGTGGGAATTGGGATGAAAATTGGTGTAAATAAAAAATCGCTGTAACTTGTTATAAAATAACGTAATTACAACGATTTTAAGGTGTTACGCGAAATGTCTGTTTCGGTTTACACAACCCCTGCTCTACCCCTGAGCTACGCCGGCGTTATTATGTCATAAATCCTTAAAAACCTACAGATCAAAACTACCTGATAAAACTAATTATCGTATTATACATTAAATGCCGGCTTTGTCAAATGCTTCGGGGATAAAATTTAATACGTCCGAAGCGGTCATGCTGAACTGGCCTTTTTTTTCAGCGGCAATATCTCCGGCTGCACCGTGTAAATATACCGCGGAAACCGCTGAACTAAAAATATCTATGCCCTGGCCGATAAACGAAGTTATCATCCCGGTTAACACATCTCCTGTGCCGCCGGTTGCCATTCCTGAATTACCGGTTTCGTTAGTGTAGGTATCACCTGAAGAATCAGCAACAACCGTACAATGGCCTTTTAAACACACAACTGCTGAAGTTAGTTCTGCAACGATTTTTGCTGTCTCGGATCTGTTTGACTGCACTTCTTCGACTGTTTTACCAATTAAACGAGCCATCTCTCCCGGATGAGGAGTAAGTACTGTCGCAAACTTTCTCTGTTTTATTAATTCCAGATCTCCTTCCATGGCGTTTATTGCATCAGCATCTAAAACTAGGGGCTGTTCTATTTCTTTTATAAGTGCCTTTACAAGATTATAAGTTTCCGGGTTATTACCCAATCCCGGACCGATTGCAACAGCATCACATTTTTTGGCAAAATCTAATATTGTGTCTTTTGATTTCAAACTTAAACTGAAGTTTTTTGTTTCATCCAAAGGTAATGTCATGACTTCCGTAAGTTTTATTTCCATAATTTGGTTCAGCGATTTTGGTATACCGTTAGTTACTAAACCGCTGCCGGATAAAAGCGCGCCTTGTGAACATAAAAAAGCCGCGCCTGTCATCCCGTAGGAACCGGCAAGAATAAAAACTTTACCATAATCGCCTTTGTGTGAATCTTCGCAACGTTTTAGTATTTTCCCAATATGATCATGCACCATTTTTCACCCCTACCGCGTTTGATATCGCAAGTTTATCAGTATGCGAAATACTGACATAAATTTTTGACAAATTATATTTTTCCATCAGTTCTTCAGCCCGCCCATGCAAACACGCATAAGGCTTTCCGTCTTCCCCATTCAGGATCTCTATCTGCGCCCAGTTAAGTCCTATTTCAGCACCGTTTGGAATAGCTTTTTTTACAGCTTCTTTTGCCGCAAATTTACCGGCCAGATGCATAGCATAAGACTTTTTTGTTCCACCGTATTCTATTTCACGTTGGGTAAAAATTTTTTTAAGGAAACTTTCGCCCCATTCTTCTATTGCTTTTTTAAACCTGCCGATATCAACCGCGTCTATTCCTATACCTGAAACATTCATGAGATGAGTTCTTTCATTTGTTTTACTGCAGCTGAAAGCCCAACAAAAACAGCTTTTGAAATTATTGAATGGCCGATATTGAATTCATATATACCGCTAATCTTTGCTGCCAATGATACATTGTTATAATTTAATCCATGTCCCGCGCATACCGTTAATCCTCTGCTGATACCAAGTTCTGTCATGTCTTCAAGAACTAAAAGCTCTTTTTTATAATCGCCTCCTGAATTAAACTCTTCAGCGTAACGGCCCGTGTGAAACTCCACAATTTTTACACCGGCGCGGACTGAAGCTTCAACCTGTTCAGCTTCCGGATCAATAAATAAACTTACAGCTATGCCTTCCGCACTAAGCATTTGTACAACCTTTTGTACCCTGTCAAAATTTTTAACAACATCAAGTCCGCCTTCGGTTGTAATTTCCTGGCGGTTTTCAGGAACAATAGTTGCCTGATCCGGCTTAACTGTGCAGGCAATATCAACTATTTCCTCATCAACTGACATTTCAAGATTTAAACGCGTTGTAACGGCACTCTTTAGTTTGTTCAAATCCGTATCATTTATATGACGCCGGTCTTTTCGCAAATGACACACGATACCGTCACATCCTGCTTTTTCGCTCATAATTGCAGCACTGACAGGATCCGGTTCAAACGTTTTACGCGCTTCTCTTACAGTAGCAACATGATCTATATTAACGCCTAATTTTACCACTTTTCACCCTTTCGCATTTCACCTTAAACTGTTATACTATAATAATTTATGGATATTATTTCTCGTTTTTTGGTTGCACAGTTACGACTTTTTCAACTTCTACCGGAAGATATAATTCTACAGCGTTGCTTTTTATCCGCAAAAACTTTGTGTCAGAGTTAATGCCAAGCCGTAGATTTGTACTGCGGGTATATTCGCCAAGATCAATTTTATCGGTTCTGAGTTCTTTTACATCTTCTATAATTTCTTCTGGCCCGAATACGGCTATTTTTGGCGGTTCAATTTTTACTGCGTCAAAATCAATCTTATACCCTTCTCTTGCCTTACCGGTAAAAACAGGTTTTACCGGCACTTCTTTTACTATAAATTTATACCGCGAAAAAACATCTTCTGCTGTTTCTTTCTTCTGTCCAAAAGATTCACTATTAATTAAATCAAAGACATAAAACCAGGTTGCCACTGCCAAAACCAATGAAATAATCTTAGCCCAAAAATTATTAAAAATAATGCTTCCCAATTTCATGTTTTATCCCCGTTTTATTTTATATTTTTCTAATACCGGCTTTAGATTTGACAAAAAAGACCGTTTTTTTATTCTCGGTATATATAATCTTTCCAGAACTTTTGATACATCTTTAGCTTCAATGTCTTTTGTCATTCTTCCACCATGAGCTAAAGATATTGCTCCGGTTTCTTCGCTAACTACAATAACCACGGCATCTGTTTCTTCGGTAAGCCCCAATGCGGCTCTATGCCGCGTACCCATGGTTTTTGAAACATTCGGGTTTTGAGTAAGCGGAAAAAGGCAAGCAGCAGCTTCTATTCTCTGATCTGAAATAATTATACCGCCGTCATGCAAAGAAGCGTTCGGCGCAAAAATAGTATTAATTAACTCACTTGTAACCCTGCTGTCAATGCTAACACCACTTTCCACATAACGACGTAAACCACTTTCACGGCTTATAGCAATTAATGCGCCGTTTTTTTTCTTTGAAAGCACAACCGCTGCTTTCGCGATTTCTTCAATAGTCTCCTTCTGTCCTGAAAATATTCCAAATCGGCCTATGCTGGCTAAAGCTCTTCTGATTTCCGGCTGAAGAATAATAAGAAACGCGATAACTGAAATTGCTAATATCCTAGTTAACAACCAGTTGATTATTACAAGATTAAACCCTCGCGTCAGCATAACAACAGCGGTAATTATTATTATCCCTTTTAAAACCTGTTCCGCAGCTGTTTCTTTCAACAGTAAATATACTAAATAATAAACACCCCATAGTATCAATATTTCAAGTGTTATTTCCCAATAACCTAAAAAAAATTCCATGGCCCTCACCTAAATAATTTATCCGTTATAATCGCGACATCTTTCATTGCGCCAACATTATGCACGCGTATAATGTCAGCTCCGTTTATTATTGCCGCCGCACAAGACGCGGCAGTACCAAACTCTCTTTCATCAATACCTTTTGACGTAAGTTTCCCAATGAAAGATTTACGGCTCGTTCCGACTAAAACCGGTTTTTTTAATTTCTTAAAACGTTTTAATTCCCGCAAAATCGAAATGTTATGCTGAACCGTTTTCCCAAACCCAACTCCGGGATCTATTATTATCTTTGATGGATCAATCCCCGCCTTTTCAGCCAAAATAACCGATTCTTCAAGATAAGCATAAATCTCGTTTATTAAATTACCGTAAAAAGGAGATTCCTGCATTGTTTCCGGAGTTCCTTTCATATGCATCAGAATGACTCCGGCATCAAATCCGGCTATTGTTTCTGCCATACAAGAATCATACTTGAGCGCAGTAATATCATTCACAATAACCGCGCCTTCCATTAAAGCCTGGCGCGCTACCTCACTTTTATAAGTATCTATCGATATCGCGACATTAACAGCATCCTTAACAGCTCTAATAACCGGTATTACCCTGCAAAGCTCTTCGGTTTCTGAAACTTTTTCCGCACCCGGACGGGACGATTCTCCGCCTACATCTATTATATCGGCTCCGGAAGATACTAATTGTCGCGCCCTTGCCGCCGCCTTAGACGGATCCCGATATATGCCGCCGTCACTGAACGAGTCAGGTGTTACATTTAAAATGCCCATGACACAAGTACGTTCAGTAATCGGCAAAACATAATCTTTAATTTTCATGTTGTCAAAATTTATTTATCAGAATGTTCTTTTTCTAATCCAAGAAGAACCCTTACTTCCGCTTCTTCCATCGTTTCTTTTTCAATCAGTTTGTTCGCCAACAAATCAAGTTTAACTTTGTTTTCCTCAAGTTTAGTTTTGGCGGTATTATAGCAGCTATCTACTATTTTTTTCACTTCTTCATCTATTACTCTGGCTGTTTCTTCACTATAATTTCTTTCTTCCGTAATATCGCGGCCTAAAAATATTTGTGTGTGCCGTCTACCGACCGTCAAATGTCCAAGCTTTTCACTCATGCCATACTGTGTAACCATATCCCGCGCTAGTTCAGTAGCTTTTTTTATATCATCCTGCGCGCCTGTGGAAATTTCCTTAAAAGTAATTTCTTCACTGGCTCGGCCACCCAGCATACCGGCAATCCTACCGATAAACTGAGTTTTTCTGTAAAGATACCGGTCTTCGCGGGGAAGCTGCATTGTATATCCCAAAGCCATCCCGCGTGAAACAATCGTTACCTTATGCAATGGATCCGCACCTTCTATGAGATATGACATAAGCGCGTGCCCGGCTTCGTGGTAAGCAATGATTTTCTTTTCACTTTCGCTTATTTTACGGGATTTCCTTTGCGGCCCTGCCATAACACGTTCCATGGATTCCTGCAGTTCTTCTTCTTCCACTTCATTTTTATTGCGCCGCGCGCCAAGTAACGCCGCTTCATTTATTAAGTTGGCTAAATCTGCTCCTGAAAAACCTGCCGTCTGCCGCGCTATTTTATAAAGGTCTATATCTTTTTTCATCTTTACATCGCGCGCGTGCACCTTAAGTATAGCATCACGTCCGACAATATCCGGCTGATCCACAACTACCTGCCGGTCAAAACGGCCGGGCCTTAAAAGCGCGGGATCAAGAACATCTGGACGGTTAGTTGCGGCTATCAAAATAACCCCGCCTGCGGTATCAAAACCATCCATTTCAGAGAGAAGCGCGTTTAACGTTTGTTCCCGTTCATCATGACCTCCGCCTATACCGGAAAACCTCTGCCTGCCAACAGCGTCTATCTCATCAATAAAAATAATACACCCCTTCTGGCTCATTTTAACAGATTTTTTTGCCTGTTCAAAAAGGTCCCTGACCCGCGAAGCGCCCACGCCGACAAACATCTCTACAAAATCCGAACCGGAAATACTAAAAAACGGAACTTCTGCCTCACCTGCGACAGCTTTAGCCAGAAGCGTTTTTCCCGTACCCGGCGGCCCCATTAAAAGAACTCCTTTTGGCATTCTGCCGCCAAGTTTTTGAAATTTACGAGGTTCTTTTAAAAACTCTATAACTTCTTTTAACTCTTCTTTTGCCTCTTCTATACCGGCTACATCTTTAAACGTTATTTTCATTTTGTCTTTTGTCGCAAGACGCGCCCTTGATTTTCCAAAAGACATTACTTTCCCGCCGCCGCTTGCTCCCCGATATATAAAAAACCAAAGAAACAAAATAAATATCAACATCGGCCCGAGTGAATAAAACAGGTTTGAGAGTAAAGTCTGCGACGGACTGACATCAAAGCTGGGGACATTTTCTCTTAGAAGTTTAATTAAACCCGGATCTTCTGCCGGAATGTTTACCACAAAACTTTTCCCGTCACTAAGTTTGCCTGAAACACGGTCTCTTATTATAACAGCAGAAATAATATCCCCTGTTTCATTATTAGATTCCAACATCTGGTAAAAGGTTTTATAGGTAAGGTCTTTTGAGGTCTGTTCAAAAGAAGAAAAAACCCACTGAAAAATCAAAAAAATACCTACAACTATCAAAATCCAACTAAACTTATCAGGAGAAAACTTCCTGTTTTTAGACGGTTTATTAGAAGGATTCTTTATCCTTTTCTTTATCTGATTTCTTAATTTTTTATTATCTGCCATAATTTTAATTTCCTAACCTATTTTTAATATAAAATAATAATTTTTGACTGTATTGTAGCATACGCTTTTAGTTCGGTCAAACTTTCATGAATAAAAGAAAACTTTCTTTGTTATTCTGTATCTAAATTTGTTTTTCTAAAAACTATTTCATTTTTTTGTTTATAAATTTTTACACCTCCGGGTAAATCTAAAGATTTATTTCTTTCGGTTCGTGTTAAAAAATTATCCATGTCTTTCCAGTGCCGATGAGTTAGTTTTTTTAAAATACCTCCTGTTTTTTTAAAAAGTTTCTTAAAAATTTCCTTTCTTATGGCTTTTGGCTGCAATATAACATCTTCGATTTTCACCGAATTTATATTATCGTATTTTTTAAGCCGCTTTTCCCGTTCCGAAGACAAAAACACGTAATCTTCTCTGAGTGATTCGGCCAGGTTTGAAAGTGTCCTTTTTATCCTCGGATTATAATTTTTCAAAAAAGGAATTACTTCATGCCTTATGCTGTTACGCGCAAACTTTGTATCAAAATTGCTTTTATCTTCCACGTAATTAAGCCCGGTTTCCTGTAAGAAAGCAATAATATCCGTCCTTTCAGAATTTATTAGAGGCCGGACAACCCTAAAACCATTCTCATCTCTAACCGCGGGAATACCCGCAATACCGGATAAAGACGCTCCATAAATAATCCTCATTAATACCGTTTCAGCCTGGTCATCCATAGTATGCCCTGTAGCAATAACATTACAGTTTTTTGCTTGAGCAGCATTTTTAAAAAACCTATACCGCTCCTCTCGAGCGCATTCTTCAATCGAATTTTTTTTATTTCTGCCCTTTTTAACATCTATTTTCTTGTGGATAAAATCCACCCCCAGATTCATTGCTAATTCTTTCACAAAACACGAATCATTCGCGGATTCAATTCCGCGAAGACAATGATCCATATTAGCAACGACTATTTCCATATGCATTTTTTTTCTGATTTCTAAAAGCGTTTTCAGAAGACACACCGAATCAGCGCCGCCGGACACCGCCGCAAGAACCCTATCGCCCTTTTGAAACATATTATTATGCTTTACCGTATCTTTTACCGTTTTCAAAAAAGCGGAATATGATAGTTTATTTCGCTTATTCATGTATTTCCCTTTTTATATAACGACGGGGCAGGCATGCCTACCCCCTACACTCGTACACATAAAACTACCCGTTTATTTTTTGTTATTTGTCATTACTGAATTTTGTCTTTTGTCATTTTTTGCTAATTGTTTTTCCAAGCTGTATATACATCCGCAATAACTCTGACGATACAATTTTAAATCTCCGGCAAGTTCTCCCGCACGTAAAAACCCGCCTTTCTTTTTA
>JBDRLO010000047.1:0-35279 GCA_043812935.1 Candidatus Omnitrophota bacterium | reverse complement strand
AAACTATGAGCATGAAGAAAAGGTTAGGTTTGCGGACGATAATTTGCTTAAGAAATGGGGAATATTAGCAGATGATGACGGATTTTTTAGTATTAAAACAGCTGTGATTTTTGCGGGCCTTTTTATCGGTGGAATATTTTTGACCCATATTTTAATGCCGGTTAATATAGGTTTTGCATTGCAGCAGTTAACATTAACAAAAATTTTCTTAATAGTCGGAATTCTTTTGATGATAGCGCATATGGGTATAACGTCCGGAAAACAAAATAAACTGGTTAAAAAAATAGATGAAATAATACCAATTGAATGGTTATCGGTTTTTATGTTTATGGCTGAAAGTACATTTTTTGCAATAGTGGGTTTAATGGGAAATGGCAGGATAGTTTACCTGTTTTGTTTTATTAGCGTGTTTTTAAACGCTACGGCTCTTTATAAATCTTTTGCCATAGTTCTCAGGAATTCAGCAATCATGGCCGGTGAAGCTAAAAATATAATGACCCCCCGTGCATATATGCAGGGGGTTATTAATAAATATCCTAAAAGGGTAGCTTTAATCATGGCGGGTATGGGTTCAGTTCTGATTGGCATATTTTTTCGTAAATGGTTTAGAACGGGAGCCGATTATTTAAGAAATTATGTACAGGTCTTTAAAAATATTTCTATTTGTCTAATAGGAATTGTACTGGGCATATTTTTTGGATATAAAGTAATTATGTTTTTTAAAGATACCATATTTGCGGCAAAACAGGATGATTTACAAAAGAACCTGGAAAAACAGACAAAAAGGGAAACTTTAGTTATTGCTGCGTCAATTCTGCTTTTGTCATTAAAACTGTTGGGTAACTGGCCAAAAGAAGCGGCAAGATTTTTAGTGAAGCGCGGGATAACCTTTAATCATGCAATAGCTGTTGTTATATTATATGTTATAGGCCGGAATCTTTTTTCCGAAAAAAAAGAAATGCCCCAGGAAGAAATTCGTGAACGAACCAGATTAGCTTTATCCTGCTTTGGAAAACAAAATAAGTCTGTTTTAGTTGTATCATGCCTAATGTTTTCTATGTCTATTGTTTTAGGAATAGGGGTTTTGGCAGAGTATATGGATAATGGAAACATTCATATCGGGGGCATAATTGCCGCTTCTCTATTCGCTTTGATGGCTATAATAAGGTTTTATCAAAATTTTAAATATCAGAAAGTAAATAAAATCAAAAATGCCGGTATTGTTATTGGAGTTATTGGTATAGAGCCTTGCTGTGTAGATCGTTTAGATAATAAATGTATCTATAAAGGGTTTAAAATTTTCAGTTTATTAGGAGATGACATGGAGCACGACCAAAAGATTCTTGAAGAAAACCGCAGAAAATATAACGCGTATTATTCAGGGATAATAGATGTCAGAGAGTCCAATGTTGACGAAGAAACATTAAATAAGATGATCTTTGAGCTTGTCAGGAAAATAAAAAACAATAAAGAGGTCAGTTCTTTCCATTTTAAGCCCGAAACCATGGTATTGAATAATAGGAAAGCTTGTGAACTTAAAACAATGATAAACAAAATTATGGATTCGAATGTAATAGTTTCCAGGGGTCTTTCAGAACTTGACATATATGATTCAAAGATCGGCAGAATCGGAGAACAGTTTCATGTAACGAGGCATTTTGAAGGATTAAAACAAAACTTAATAAAACTTGAAGAAAAACGAGATTTTAAAGTAGTGTCTTTTAAAGTAGATAGTATTGCTGAGCTGAAGTGGCTCGCGCGTGAGCACCAAAAAGCTATTAATAAATATGCCGGCGGCAATCCTGATAAATATCCGGTGCGGTTACATGTGCGGTTTAATAATGAAAACGTGGCGAATGGAAGTTTAACGCGAAATAATCTTGAACAAATTCTTTTACGGGCGGGAATAAACCGGCACATACTAAGCGCGGATGAAATTCTCTTGGGAAAAGAAGACACGGTTTGGAATATAACGGAATACATTACTAAAAATTATAGTTGTAGTACAAAAACTTTAAGCAAAGATGATATTCTTGTTGTAAAAATGCTTAAAGGTATTGCTTCCCAGGGGTATTTAGCCGCGGTTAAAGTTTTATTTAATACTAAAAATGTTCCGGATACAACGGCAGGTATGGATGTATTCTTTAACTATCTTGATGGAATAATGTATTTAAAACTATCGCCGATTAATCCCATAGATCTTGGAGATTTAAGGAAAGAAATCGAGAATTATGAAAAGTTACTGATAGCGGCATAACCCGGGATAGATGTCAGTTATTATCAGTGAAGCCGTGGATTCGCGACTAATTCAATATTCTAAAACAAAACAGCAAATTCCTCCATATTATATACTAAAATATAACATTGTATGTTTTTATGCAGTTTAGTGTTGTATCTCTAAGAATGGGTTAGTATAATAGAATTTATCGTTAACCCCAAAAAGGATAATGTATGAAAATGGGCGGGAAATATTGCGGGCCAAGTTTTAGTTGTGACAGCAAGCGGCATTTTGCCGGTTGCTGTTTTATTTTTTAGACTATGTAAATTGTGATAGAACGGCCTGGATATGTGCGGTGTTGTCGGCAGAGTTTTTATTTGTAAAGCGGAAAGGAAAAATAAACATGAAATTTCGAAAAATCGTTATGTTAAATATTTGTTTAATCATAGTGTTTATTTCATTGTTGTCAAATGCTGAACAAATTAAAGATGGATTTGGAAAAACGCTTTTGCCTGACAGTTCTGAATATGAAGGAAGTTTTAAGGATGGTTTGTTTAACGGCAAAGGAACTCTTGTCTGGAGGAACGGATCCAGTTATTCAGGAGATTTTAAAGACGGATTAATGCACGGCAATGGAATATATTTTGAAAAAGACGGAAGTAAATATGAAGGAGAGTTTAAGGGGGGACTGCCGCATGGTACGGGGAAATATGTTTTTAGTAATGGAGATATGTATGAAGGAGAAATGCAAGACGGAGCTATGAACGGTAAGGGAGTTTTAGCTCTGAGCAATAAAGATAAGTATGACGGCGGATTTAAAAATGGAAAATTCCATGGTGAAGGGACTTATGTTCATATGGAAGAGGGTGGTAAAAAAGTGGAACTTTCGGGTGTTTGGGAAGATGGGCAATATATGGGAAAATAAAAATCGCTACAATGGATGGGAGAAAATATGGGATTGAAAGACAGGATAAAAATAAAAAATAAGCATAAGCTTAAAAGACAGAAAAAACGGCAAAAACTTATAAAAAAAGGATTAAATCCGGATGATTTTTTTAAAGGTAGTTTTTATATCGGGCATGCGAGAAAAACTGCAAAGTGAGCAGTTTAGTATATTATGAGAAGCATAAATAAAAAAATTTGGTATAGTATTCCAATAGTTGTAGCAATCGGATTTGTTGTGCTTTGTGTTTTTTCATGGCTGGACGAAATTTTGGATTTACCGCATTTAATTTTCGATGCTCCAAAAACACCATTTAATTGGAATGAAGCTATAATTGAAACTGTTACTATTTTTATTGCCGCTATTTTGACGATATGGGGCGTTCTTTTTGTCATGGGCCAGTACGCGCGAATTTCCGAAGCGTTTTTTAAGTCCAGACGGGAATTGGCCGAAAAAAATAAACAGCTGAGACATCTTAATAAACTAAAAAACAGTTTTATTGGTATTGCCGCGCATGATTTAAGAAACCCTTTGGTAACCGTGCAGTTAATGATTTCTCTTTTATCCGAACAAATTGAAGAGAATGTAAAAGAAAAACAAACTGAGCTTATCGGAAAAATACAAAGATCTGTTGATTTTATGATTGACCTGGTTAATAGTTTGCTGGACGTGGCAAAAATTGAAGCCGGAAAGCTGGAATTAAATAAAACAGAAAATGATTATGTTGGCTTTGTCAATGAAAGTATAGAATTAAACAGGCTTATCGCGGGGAGAAAAGATATAACAATCAGTGTAAAAGCCCAGGATGTCCCACATAAGATATGGTTTGATAAATACAGGATTAATCAGTTGATCAACAACCTGGTAGGTAATGCCGTAAAATATTCTTTTGCTAATACGAAAATTATTATTGAGATTTCCTGCCAGAAACATAATGTTCTTACAAAGATTATTGATCAGGGGCCAGGTATCCCAAAAAATGAGCTGGTAGACATTTTTCGGGAATACTATAAAGCGGATGTGACTGGCAGTAAAAAAGCAGAAGCCACGGGGTTGGGGCTTGCGATAGCTAAAAAAATAGTTGAAAAGCATAAAGGTAAAATCGGAGTGGATAGCGCGCCGGGCAAAGGCGCGGTATTTTATTTTACTTTACCTATGTGAACTCAGGATAATTGAGGTTCAGCGCTTTTAAAAATTAATGAAGGAGAAAAATGCATAAGGTAAAAACTAAAAAAATAATAATCAACATTGCAATTTTGGGATTTGTTGTAATTGCCGGGCTAATGACATCAGGCTGCAAAAAATGCTGGCAGGATATGTGTAGTAAAATCAGTTGTTGCGGTTGCAAAACTTCAGGAACAGCGGATACGCAAACACCTTCTGAAAAATAAAAGCGGATATTTTGACTTTTTTATAGGTAGAGGTATTGTGTTAATATGAAATTATTCTATTTAGCGACAGGCGGCGCGTTAGGCGCGTTATTAAGGTATTTTTTGTCGGGAGTTGTATATAAATTTATTGGTACAGCTTTTCCGTACGGCACACTAACGGTAAATATGGCGGCATGTTTTGTAATGGGTTTTTTAATGTCGCTTGCTGAAACAAAACTCGTATTAAGTCCCAATATCCGGGTATTTTTGATGATAGGTTTTTTAGGCGCGTTCAGCACTTTTTCAACATTTATGTTTGAAACTGATAATCTTATGAGAGATAGTGAAATGATGAAAGCATTTATTAATGTGGGTTTAAGCATATTTTGCGGGTTTTTAATGCTGCGGCTAGGTGTATTTGCCGGTAAATTTTTATAACTAAAAAGGGGATATATATGGATACAGCCTTGGAAGGTAAACTTCTAAGAATTTTTGTAGATGAAGCAGACAAATGTCAAAAAAGGCCTTTATACGAAAAAATTATTTCTCTGGCAAAAGATAAAAAAATGGCCGGCGCGACCGCTTTAAAAGGAATTATGGGGTTTGGGTATAAAAGCCATATGCATACCGCCAAACTTTTAAGGCTGTCGGAAAACCTCCCGATAATAGTTGAAATTGTTGATACGGAAAAGAAAATTAATGGTTTTCTGCCGCATCTTAAGGAAATAGTAAAGGAAGGGTTGATTACTATTGAAAAAGCGAAAGTTATTATGTATCGTACGGATTGAAATTATTTGAAATGAATAAGGAATTACGAACGTCGCAAAATAAATATTATAATTAAAAAATGAAAGAATATAAAACCAGAAAATTAAACCGATTAAAAAAATATGATTATTCGCTGGCAGGATATTATTACGTCACATTATGTACGCATGGCCGCCGTGAAATATTCGGTGGTATAGAAAATTATGAGATGAAAATAAATCAATATGGTAAGATTGTTGAACGTGTCTGGTTACAAATCCCCGAACATTGCAGTAATGTCGAATTAGGCGAATTTATAGTTATGCCGAATCATATTCATGGAATAATGATTATCAACAATCCTGTAGGGACAGGGCATGCCCTGTCCTCTAATAAAAACACCAAGAATAATAATTTATCGGTTATTATTGGTTCATTTAAATCTGCCGCATCGAAACAAATTAATCAATTAAATAATATGTCCTTCAAGTGGCAAAGATCATTTTACGACCACATTATCCGAACAACCCATTCATTGAAAAATATTCAGGAATACATAATAAACAATTCCAAAAACTGGGATACGGATGAATATAATATTGCCAATTGTTCTATAAAGGACAAGGCATGCCTTGTCCCTACAGGTCAAGTGTAATAGAAAATAAACCATGCTGCTTGTTTATACAATCTTGGGTTGCTTTAATTGTTAACAAACAATACAATATTGTAAACGTTTACAAAAAAAGAAAGGCGATATCCTTGTGAATTTTGATAAAATAAAGTTTTATTATTTTTCCGGCACAGGTAATACGTTGCTTATTGTAAACAAGATGAAACAAGTTTTTGAAACCAACGGCACTGCAGTTAAACTTTTTCGCATTGAAAGCGCTCCAAGTGTGGGTATAGAACCAAATTGTGCAATCGGGCTGGGGATTCCTGTCGCCGGCCAGGGTACGTATCCTTTTATATGGGATTTTATTAAAGCGCTTCCGAAAACGTCCGGTACTCCAATATTTTTAGTTGATACTCTTGGCGCTTTTTCCGGAGGTTTACTTGGGCCAGTTTTGGAAATTGTTCAAGATAAAGGCTATAACCCGCTTGGCGCGTGTGAGATAATTATGCCGAATAATTTGTTCCCTTTTAAAAATTATTCTCGGGAAAATGAAATTAAAATAACAGCAGGATTAAAACAGTCAGAAGAATTTGCTCAGGATGTTTTGGCCGGAAAAAGTTCCTGGGAGAGGATGTCACTTAAAGCAAAGTTGTTTAGCCGTATTTCGTTAACTGAAATAACCTGGAAAATTCTTCGTAAATTGTTCAAATTAAAAGTTGATACCGCGAAATGCATCAAATGCGGATTATGTGAAAAATTATGCCCGATACAAAATATTGAAATGAAAGATTATCCGAGGTTTAAGAATAAATGCGTTGTTTGTATGAGATGTATATCTTTTTGCCCGGAACGTGCTATTTCTAAAGGAAAAGGCAACTACGCGCTATATCGCGCCGTAAGCACGGAAGAGTTATTAAAAAATACATAGGGGAGGGCCTTGTGCCCGAAGGAAATCCCGAGTATATACGAGGGGCGTCCTTCCGTAATGATATACAATTATCGGTAATCGGACAAATTGTAGACAACCAATGGAAAGACGTACCAAATCAACACGAAAGTACCGAAAAGGCCAAATATGAACAAAGTAAATTGGTTTGAAAAACATTCTCTTTTAAGCAAATTTGTACTGGCAGGTTTCGTTTGTGTTGTTTCATTTGTTTTTATGGAACTTCTTTTAAGTGCGGCAGAATATTGCCAATATATTAAACCCGCTAATCGTATTTTATTCGAAAGATACCGGGAAATATACAGTGATGAAAGGGATAAAGAATATATTTTTGGGCATAATCCGAATGTTGAAATCCTTTTGGTTAACGGGGACAATAAGTATATGTTTATAACTAATTCAGAGGGATTGCGCGAAAAAAAGAATTATGATGTTTTGGATAAAAGCGTGATTTTTTTAGGTGATTCCATTGTTGAAGGTGTTTCAGTTGAAACGGATGAAACTATGGATGAAGTTTTTGAGGCAGAAACAGGTATAACAGCTTTAAATTTCGGAGTCGGGTCAAGCAACACAGTGCAGGAATACTACTGGCTGAAAAACAAATATAAAAAAGAATACAACACGAAACTGATAATTTTGGGGTTTTGTTTAAATGATTTATTCCAGAACACATATTTAAGGGCGTTTAATCCTGAGAAATCGAATTGGGCTCTATATAAATATCTTGATAATAAAGAATGTGAAACTTCCTTAATATGTGTGCCTACTATTAAGCAGTTTTTAAGGAAATCGAAAACAATATCTTTTATCTACCGCGTTTATTCACTTTTTTGTCAAAAGAAAGCTTTAAATGAAGGACTTCCTCCAGATCGATATGATGAAGTCAGCTCGGAAAACAAGGTGTATACGGAACTTTATTTAAAAAAGATTAAAAATTTTGCTGAAAATATTGGTGCCGAATTTGTAGTTGTTATTTTCCCGAGAGAAAAACAAATGACAGCAGAATATGATGATAACAATCGAAGGGCTCAGGACGCGCTTATAGAGATTTTAGAACGCAACAATATAGAATATGTAGATCTTTATGATTTAATGAAAGAAAAATATTTTTCAGAACCGGATATAAAATGGTATCATGATGATACGCATCCCTACAAAGCAGGGCATCGGTTGATAGGAGAATACCTTGCTGAAGAATTGCCGGCGTGTTTTCCTGAAGCGTTTCAGTGATGTTTGCCGGAATTAAGGTTTTTTATGAAAATCCTGCGTATGAACAGGAAGATAAAAGGTATTGCGGTCTGCGCGTTTCTAACCGCTGCAATTGTTAGCTATGCCTATCATTGGACACAAAAGCCTGCTATTTACTATTATCAGGGACATAGGTTTTTTTTAAACGGCCAATATTCAAAAGCTGTTCCTTTCTATGAAACTGCCTTAAAATTTGATCCGTATAAAACTAAAGCTTTAAGAGAACTTGCGTACGCTTATTTGTGGACAAAGCAGCCCGAAAAAGCCGCGGAATATTTTAATAAAGCTTTAGTTTTAGAGCCGGATAAACATATTCTCAAGAAATCTTTAGCGCAGAGCCTTTCCTGGCAAAAAAAGTATGACAGAGCCTTGGACTTATATGAAGAAGTAATTTCAGATACGGGTGATTTTGACGCGAAAAAGAAACTTGCGGAACTTTATATATGGCGGGGAGAACCTGAAAACACAAAAATTATATTGGAGAAACTAATAAAAGAATACCCCGAAGATTATGATCTTCAGCTTTTATGGGGTAAAGCGCTTCTTTATACGGGTGATAAAAAAGAAGCGGCAAAAGTTTTCGAGAAACTGCTAAAAAAAGAAACCGCCGCGGAGGCAGAATGAAAAAACTGGTAGTTTTAATCATAATCATAACGATTGCCGCGTATGCGGGTGCTGCGGAAACCACTCGTAAAGACGAACTCCGGAAACTTTTAGCTGAAACGGAAATGTCAGGCGGGGATTATGAAAAAGCCATAGAGTTATATCGTGAAATTTTGAAGGATAATCCCGCTGATATAAAAACAAGAACAAGCCTTGCGGATGTTTTAAGCTGGAACAAAGAATATGATAACTCCATAGATGAATATAAAAAAGTCCTTGAATCTGACCCCGGAGATCTTTTTGCCCTAAAAAAACTTGCTGAAGTTTATTCCTGGAAAAAAGATTACCTTAATGCTGAAAAAATATATAAACAGATTATTGAAAAGAATCCTGATGACACGGAAACATATACTGCTCTTGGAGAAATACTTGTATGGCAGAAAAGGTATGAAGAAGCAAACGGCTACTTTATGAAAGCGCTTAAAGGCAAAGAACCCATAAAAGCCAAGCTTCTTTACGGCCGTACGCTTCTATACGCGGGGCAGTTTGCTCCAGCGGAAGATGTTTTTAATGAAATTCTTAGAGAGTATCCGAAAAATAACGAAGCTAAGATGTTCTTAGCTGATACGTACGCGTACAGCAAGAGATTTAAAAAAGCGATTATATTATACAGAGAAATTCTGACAGGTAATGATAATCCTGAAATAAAAGAAAAACTGGCAGATGTATTAAGTTGGGATAAACAGTATAACGAAG
Organism: Candidatus Omnitrophota bacterium; assembly: GCA_043812935.1. GTDB lineage: Bacteria > Omnitrophota > Gorgyraeia > Tantalellales > Tantalellaceae > JBDRNE01. The sequence continues at coordinate 25,835 of JBDRLO010000047.1, read as the reverse complement.
CATTTGTTTTATATGACGAAATTTTAGCGCAAAAATATAAGATTAAAGTACAGGTTCAAAAAGCGCGCGTGCTTGGATGGGACAAACAATACGGCAAATCTTTAAAAGAGTATAAAAACGCGGTTTTAAGGTCTGACGATGAGTCCGTAGAACTTGAAATGAAAGCAAAAAAGGCTATCTGGAGCCATCGGATAGAAACAGCTATTAATGATTATAAAAAACTTGTAAAAATGGAGCCGGATAATTTGGAAGCTGCATTTGATTTAAGCCAGGTATATTCATACCAATCCATGTGGCCGGAAGCGAGAAAAGAATACAGAAAAATACTGGAAGAGTCTCCCAGCCATTTTCGCGCGGCAGAAGGCTTGAAAAAAACCGAACTTATGTCAAAACACCTGTCCTGGAAAATGGGGTATAAGTTTTTTGAAGCAGACTCTCCTTCGCGGGATATGGATATCAAAGAAAACCAGTTGTTTAATAATATCACTATTCCTATGGCGGATAATGTCCAGCTTGATATTGATTATCTTTTAACGGGTAGAGTGTTCCGGGATTTTCATGATCTTTTGGAAAATAAGGGCAGGTTTAAAATTGTTTATAAAAATATGCCGGGTTTCAGCGCGAGCGGTTATTACGGGTTGCTTCATTATAATAAAGATGTTGAGGAATATACGCACATTTTCGGCGGGAACGTTTCATCCCGGGTTTTTGATGCCGGTACTTTTGATTTTTCTTTTGACCGTGAAGAACTTGATAATACGAGCCTCGTTATAAGAAAACATGAGTACCGTAATAATTTTAAACCGCGCGTAGATATAAATCTTAACAGGGATTGTAAAATCGGCGCGGATTATCTTTATTCGCACTATTCTGATGATAATTTTAAACATGAAGGCGCTTTTGACGCTTTATGTTATTTGTCGCCGGATCCTTTAAGGTTTACCGCCAAATACAGGTATTTTTACCGGCAGTTTAAAACAAAAGTGAAGGATTATTTTTCGCCTAAAGGGTTTTCGACACACGCTTTTGGTTTTAACTGGCGGCATTACCTTAACAAAGATGAAATTTTTTACGGTGCGAACGATTTATATTATGACTTTAAATACGATATTTCAATAGATTCCACTTATGTAGTAGGGCATAAGTTTACTTGGGGATTTAATTGGGATTTAAATAAAAGATTGAATTTTAACGTGCAGGGATTTGTTATGGGTTCAAGCGCTAATGTTTATAATGAGAAAAATGTTACAGCAAGCATTAAATATTATTTTTAGGCGCAGTACGGTATGTAAAAAAGATAAACTTGATATATAGATAGAGCAAAATATGAGAGTATCCCGAAAAGACATAATAAGCGCGCTGGTAATTTTCGCGTTAATTGCTATCATCGCTTATATGGTTATGCGTACGGTTTTGGTGCTTTATGCAGGTTATAGTATTTTTGAAAAAACTTTTTCAATAATCCTTATTATCGGAGAATTTTTTATTCTTGTACATTCGTTCGGGTACGCTTTGAACATTTTAAAAGTTTATCGTTTTCAGAAAAAACATACATTAGAACGATTAAGGGGAGAGGTGCTTGATGAAGGGCCTGATGTCGCGATTTTGGTTGCTGCCAGGCATGAACCGCGGGAAGTCCTTGAAGAAACCTTCGCGAGTTTATACAACCTGAAATACAAAAACAAAAAAATATATTTTCTTGATGACAGCTCTGATGAAAAATATATGAAAGAAGCCGAGGAAATAGCCGAAGAATTTGAACTCGAACTTTTCAGGCGGAAAGAAAGACATGGCGCGAAAGCCGGGATTGTGAACGATTGCCTTAAAGGGCTCAGGCAGAAATATATTGCTGTGTTTGACGCTGACCAGACTCCTTTACCCGAGTTTTTAAATGTACTTATTCCTTGGCTTGAAGATGATGAAAAACTGGCGTTTGTCCAGACGCCGCAGTTTTATACTAATATAGAAGAAAGCCGTGTTGCCAGAGGCGCGGCTTTTCAGCAGGCTGTGTTTTATGAATATATTTGTGAAGGCAAAAATTCACAGGATGCGATGTTCTGCTGCGGTACAAATATAGTTTTCAGGAGGGAAGCCCTTACGGATATCGGTGGGCTTGATGAATCCACGGTTACTGAAGACTTTGCCACGTCAGTCAAATTGCATACTTCCGGCTGGAAATCTTTGTATTATAACCATGTGTATGCTTTTGGTATGGGCCCTGAAAATTTAACAAGTTATTTTAGCCAGCAGTATAGATGGGCAAATGGCACAATATCGGTTTTTAAAAAAATCCTTTGGCAGTTTATCCGGCATCCGTTTTCGTTAAAGTTAAAACAATGGTGGGAATATTTTCTGTCCGGTTCGTATTATATGATTGGCGTGTCGTTTTTTGTGTTAATGTTATTTCCGATTTTATATCTGCTCTTTAACGTACCTTCATTTTTTGCCCGTCCGGAAATATATTTTTTGACTTTTTTACCATACATTACGCTGTCGCTATTGGTATTTTATATGGTTCTTGGCCGGCGAAACTATACGATTAAAGACCTGTTTCTTGGCCAGTTGTTAGGCGTGATAACTTTTTCAGTTTATATGCGTGCTATGTTTTCAGCTTTAATCGGAGTGAAAACGAGTTTCGGCATTACCAGCAAAGCCAAAGAAAAAGCTATTGGTTATATAAAGTTTTGGCCGCAGGTTATGATTATTATATTAAGCTATGTATCAATTGTTTGGGGAATTAACCGGTTTATCTATGAAAGGGAACCGGCCATAATAATTAACGGGTTTTGGGCGTTATATCATTTACTGATGATGTCATCAATATTTTACTTTAACGAGGACGCAAAATGAAAAAATTATTCATAAAATTGATAACGATTGCTCTTGTTCTGACAATTGTGATACTTGTGGTAAAAGAAATAGAGCGTGGGAATAATTGTTTTACAGGCGCTTTTATATCTGACAAGCCTTCAGGAAAAGATATCCGCGAGTTTAAAAAAGATTACGGCAAAAAACCGTTTATAGTGCTTGTATTTGTTGATTGGGAACAGTTTGTGCCGGATGAAGTAATAAATGACGTATATAAAGAAGACTGTGTTCTAATGGTAACCTGGGAACCGTGGAAAGCGCAGAAAAAAACAGGAATTAATTATAAAGAGTTGTTGGAAGGTAAATATGACCCGTACATAAACGAATTTGCGGAAAAGATAAAAAATATTAAAAAACCGGTTTTTTTAAGGTTTGCCCATGAAATGAACGGCAACTGGTATCCCTGGTCAGGAACCAAAATAAGTAAAGAGTTATATATAAAAATGTACCGGTATGTACATAAACTGTGTAAAAAAGCCGGCGCAAATAATGTTAAATGGATTTTTTCCATAAACGCGGAAGATGTGCCTAAAGAAAAAAATAATTATTTTTTAAATTATTATCCCGGAAACAGATATGTGGATTATGTTGGCATAGACGGTTATAATTGGGGAAACACGTATTCGTGGAGTAAGTGGACGGCTTTTAAAGATATTTTTAAAAAGCCGTATAAAGAAATTACCGCAAAAATTCATAAACCAGTAATAATCGCGGAATTCAGTTCTGCTGATACCGGCGGAGATAAAGGAGTTTGGATAAAAGAAGCGATGCAGGAGATCAGACGGTTAAGGCGGGTTAAAGCGTTTGTTCTTTTTAATGTTAATAAAGAGGCGAAATGGCAGTTTGATGCTGCCGCTGCGTCTGGAGAAGCGTTGAAAAAACAACTGGCTGGTACTTATTTTAAAGACAAAAAATGAAAGGTTGTTTGATATGATGAAAAAAAGCGAATTATTAAAATATCTCAAAGAAGCAGTAATGGCCGAAGAAAGAGTTATACCTATATATGAAAAACATCTTAAGTCTGCGATTTTCTGGATCAGGATGGATGAAGATAAAGCGGAAAAAGTTCGGCAAATGATGGAAAAGATGATACAAGATTCAAAAAGACACTGGAAAATTACGAAATCTTTAATGGAGCAGGTTTCTAAGGAGGATAGGGATGCTTTCTAAATCCGATTATGAAAACTATTTAATACAAATGAGAGAACTGGAACTTGATATGATGCAAACGTATCAAAAATGCGCGAATGAAATAAAAGACAAAAAGATAAAAAAAATTTTTACTGAATTAGCAAATTCGGAAAAAGAACACGCGCAGCTTGTGGTAGACATCGCAGATTTAATATGTCCCGAACAAACCATTTTTTGAATTTGTTACACGCTGCACGCAGTATGTTTCACGAAACTTCTAGCAGTTAACCGTAAGGTTTCTCAACCGAATCCCTTTTTAGGTAAATTATGTCCGGTTTTGTTTAGGACAGTTCTTTGATTATACCCGGGACAAGCAGGTCAAACCAGCAAGCGGGCTTTTTCTTCAACCGGCTAACGGGTAAACCGGCAAACCGGTTCACCAAACAGCGCTTGACAGTGGCGTAAGGTGCGTGATACCGTAAAACTCTGTTGAAAAGCTGATTTGAGTATTTTTTACTGGTTTATAAACCCAGGCAGCATACAAATTGTTTTTTGTGAGGAGTTTTTGTGAAAATATCGCGTTGTAAAGAGAAGCTTTCTTTTAGCAAAACATTAAAAAATCGGATACAGCCGTTTTATAGTTTGAAACGGATATATCTGGTAATATTGATATTTGTTTGTCTTTTAACAATTGTTTTGGGAAGTCTTTATGCTGGTATGGTTCTTTATCAGACCGGAACCACGCATGTGTTAAAACAAATCGCTCATGTAAAGTTTGACACAGTTACTAATTTTGTCAAAAGTTTTACAGTTTCCCCGCAAGTTATAACCATAGATATCAGTCACATTGATTATCAGAAATTAGCATACAAAAGACAGGTTGCATTGGAGAATAAAGTTCTTTTTACAAGTTCAGAAGATTACGTTCCCGCTGCGGTGAGTTCCGCAGGTGAAACGCGGCGTGCGGAAATCCGGCTTAAAGGCGACTGGACGGATCATCTTGAAAGCAGATATAAATGGTCTTTTAGGATAAAAATAAAAGGCGGAAAAACGTTTTTAGGAATGAAACGGTTTTCAATACACCATCCTAAAGTGAGGGATTACATAAATGAATGGGTTTTTCTTGAAGCGCTGAAACTTGCGGGTGTTATTGCGCCGCGTTATGAATTTGTTAGGGTTGTTTTAAACGGCAAAGATTTAGGTATATACGCGCTTGAGGAGCATTTTGAAAAAATTCTGGTTGAAAATAACCATCGCAGAGAAGGCCCTATAATAAAGTTTAATGAGGATGTTTTATGGTCTGACCGGATTCAGCTTAAGGACCTTAAAAGTATGCAGATAAATTTTGAATCCGAATTTTTTTCAAACATTGATGTTTTTAACAAAGGATCTGTTTTTGAAAAACCAATATTATATAAAGAATTTATTCAGGGCAAAGACTTGCTTGAAAGTTTCAGGCAAGGCATATTGCCGGCGCATAAAGTTTTTGATATAGAGAAAATGGCAAAGTATTTTGCTGTTTCTGAATTAATGGCGGCTTTTCACGGTGCGGGGATTTGGAATAACCTCAGGTTTTATTATAACCCTGTTACGTCTCTTCTTGAACCTATCGGTTTTGACGGTATGGCCGGAGGAAGTTTGGAAGAATCCTGGGACGGGTTTCCTGCAATGGTGGCGGAATTTCTTCCAGCAACGTTTCATGAGAAACTTTTTAGTGATAGGGTATTTTTTGAGGAATATATTAAACAGCTTGTTAAGGTGTCGGAAAAATCTTATCTGGATGATTTTTTTAAGAAGATACAGCCTGAACTTGACATTAATTTAAGAATTATTTACCGTGAATTTCCTTATTTTTATTTTTCAAAAGGCGTATTTTATAATAATCAGGCGTTAATCCGCAGATTTTTGAATATGAACAAATATGTAAACGCGTATTTGAACGGAATAGAGGATAAATATATAGAACTAAGTGCGGGAAATATGCGTGCTTTACCGGTCGAAATTGTCGGGTTGCAATATGAAGATATAACTTTATTGCCTGAACCCGGAAATGTAGTTTTGACTCCAAGAATGCCTTCAAAACTTGTGGATTTTAAAACGATAAAGTTTTTGTTTCCCGAAAAATTTTCTTCGAAAAATATTAAAAAAGAGAACTTAAAAATTAAATATAAATTATTGGGCACGGATACAGTTAGAACCGAAGAAGTTTTTCCGTATCCTGATTTTTCTAAAAATTTTATTGAAACGAGTTTTATTCGTTCATTGGCAAATATTAAAGATCTTAAATTTCTGACAGTTAACGAAAAAACTAAAGAAATTACTGTAAAGCCGGGTAAGTGGAACATTAACCAAGACATAGTCATACCTGAGGGATACGTGCTGATTTGCCGTGAGGGTACGGAACTTAATTTAATAAATTTATCAAAAATTATAACATTTTCACCTATTAATTTTATTGGATCCGAAGATAATCCAATTGTTGTTTTAGCTAAAGGTTCAGATGGGCAAGGTATAGCTGTAATACAACCCGGATTGGAATCTATTCTGAAGTATGTTACATTTGACGGGTTGTCAGCACCTGCTAAAGGGAACTGGTTTTTAACGGGCGCGGTTACGTTTTATGAGGCTCCCGTAAGGATCGAAAACTGCCGTTTTATTAATAATAAGTCTGAAGACGCGTTGAATGTTGTCAGGTCTGATTTTTTAATTGAAGAAAGTTTGTTTGGAGAAACATTTTCCGATGCATTTGATGCTGATTTTTGTTCGGGAACCATAACACGTTCTTCTTTTCTTAACTGTGGAAACGATGCTATTGATGTTTCAGGCAGTTCAGTAAAATTGAAACAAATTTTTATAAACGGCACCGGAGACAAAGGCATTAGTTCCGGTGAAGACAGTGAAGTAAATGCTGAAGAAGTTGAGATAAAAAACTCAAAACTTGCGTTTGCATCAAAAGATCTGTCAAATTTGGAAATAACCGGAGCCGAGATATCTGATTGTGAAATAGGATTCGCGGTTTACCAGAAAAAACCGGAATTCGGCCCCGCAAAAATAACCGCTTCCGCAGTGAAATTAAAGAAAATTGCTGTTCCGCACCTTGTTGAAAAAAAGTCCGAGTTACAATTGAACGGAAAAACAATTGAGCCCACTATAAAAAATGTAGTAAAAAAGTTATATCCAGCTGAATAAGTTTGAAGAACTTTGTACAATTTATAGATCCCGGGTCTCCCCAGCAAAGTGCACGGAGTTGCCCGGGGTAAAATAATTAATTGTATCCATAATTCTTGGCACGATTGCTGTAATTTAACTGTTTACAGTGTCGGATGCATTTGATAAAATTAATCCCCAATTCCTGTAGTTATAAGGTAATTTGGAAAGCGTTGGAAATGTAATTTAAAAGGTGAGGTTAAACGAAATGAAAAAGGTTTTGATTATAGGAGCTGGCGGGGTGGGAAGCGTTGTTACGCATAAATGCGCGCAGGCCCCGGAAGTTTTTGACGAAATATGCCTGGCAAGCCGTACGGTTAGTAAATGCGAAAAAATTGCCGCTGAAATTAAAAGGCCTATTCAGACAGCGCAGGTCGATGCGGATAATGTATCTGAAGTTATACAGCTTATAAATAAGTTTAAACCTGATATGGTTATAAACGTTGCGCTTCCTTATCAGGATTTATCTATTATGGACGCGTGTCTGGAAACAGGAGTTCATTATCTTGATACGGCAAACTATGAACCGCCTGAAGAGGCTAAATTTTGTTATAAATGGCAGTGGGATTATCAGGATCGGTTTAAGCAAAAAGGGATTATGGCGCTTCTGGGATGTGGATTTGACCCCGGGGTAACTAATATTTTTTGCGCGTATGCACAAAAACATTATTTTGATGAAATTCATACGATAGATATTATGGATTGTAACGCGGGTTCTCACGGAAAAGCTTTTGCCACCAATTTTAATCCGGAAATTAATATACGTGAAATTACGCAGCGCGGAAAATATTGGGAAAAAGGCCAATGGGTGGAAACAGATCCTTTGTCAGAACATAAGGCATTTAATTTCCCGGAAATAGGGGAACGGGAAATGTACCTAATGTATCATGAAGAACTTGAATCTTTGGTTAAAAATATCAGGGGCCTGAGGCGGATAAGGTTCTGGATGACTTTTGGGCAGGAATATCTTACACATCTGAGAGTTTTACAGAACGTGGGTATGACAAGGATTGATACTGTTGACTATGAAGGAAAAAAAATAGTGCCTCTGAAATTTTTAAAAGCAGTGCTTCCGGAACCCTCTTCTTTGGGTGAAAACTATACAGGTAAAACAAATATAGGTTGTATGATGAAAGGCGTTAAAGATGGAAACGAAACGGAAATTTACATTTACAATGTATGTGATCACGCGAAATGTTATGAAGAAGTAAAATCCCAGGCGATTTCTTATACAACAGGTGTTCCTGCAATGATAGGAGCTATGTTGATGCTTCAAAAAAACTGGGCAGGACAGGGTGTATTTAATGTTGAAGAATTTGACCCGGATCCTTTTATGGAAAAATTGAATAAACACGGTTTGCCGTGGGTAGTTAAAACAATAAAATAATACCCTGAACAATAGTACAGGGAACGGGCATGCCCGTTCCCTGCATTTTAACTATGGATACATACTCAAAAGTACCTTATACCCCTTGTTATGTTATTGACGAAAATCTTTTAAGGCGCAATCTTGAAATTTTAAAAGAGGTTATTCGCTTAACCGATTGTGAAATAATACTTGCGCTTAAAGGTTTTGCAATGTTCAGCACTTTTCCGTTGATAAAACAATATCTTTCAGGGACTGCGGCAAGTTCTTTGGATGAAGCCCGTTTAGGATTTGAAGAATTTGGCGGTGAAGTCCATATATATGCGCCGGCTTATCGGGATGATGAGTTTAAAGATATTATGAAATATGCCAGCCATATTAGTTTTAATTCTTTTTCGCAGTGGGAAAAATTTAAACCTGTGATTCAATCAAACAATAAAAAAATAAAATGCAGCCTTCGCGTTAATCCTGAACATTCTGAAGTTAAAGTCGCGTTGTATGACCCGTGCGCGCCTTTTTCCCGGCTTGGTATAAAGGTTGATCAGTTTGAGAAAAAAAACCTTAACGGTATTACAGGGCTGCATTTTCATACGCTTTGTGAACTTAATTCAGATGCTTTGGAGAGGACGCTGGAAGTAGTAGAGCGTAAATTCGGTTGTTTTATTAATCAAATGGAATATATAAATTTTGGCGGAGGGCATCATATAACACGTCCGGATTATGATATAAAACGGCTTAGCCGTATTATAAACAGTTTTAAAGAACGTTATAATAACCTAAAAGTTTATCTGGAGCCGGGCGAGGCAATTGCTTTGAATATAGGGTTTTTAGTTTCCACTGTGCTTGATGTTATTCCTGAAAAGGATATGTCCATAGCTATTCTGGATACTTCGGCTGCCGCTCATATGCCGGATGTTTTAGAAATGCCTTATCGTCCAAATATCAAAGGAGCCGGCAAAATTGGTGAATATCCTTATGCTTATAGATTAGGAGGGCTTACGTGCCTTGCCGGCGATGTTATCGGTGATTATTCTTTCCAAGAGCCATTAAAGCCTGGCACACGGCTTGTTTTCATGGATATGGCGCATTATACCATGGTTAAAAATAACACTTTTAATGGTATAAGGCTGCCGTCAATAGCTATTCATAATAGCCGGGACGGAAAAACCAGGCTTGTCCGTGAATTCGGGTACGCAGATTACCGGAACCGCCTTTCTTAGAATAAAATTTAATAAAAAGATTTTACAAAGCAGCGTATTTTAAGGCAAAAAATGTTCTGAATAAATAGGTTTTTTGTTTTTCTTGTTGTTAAAGCTTTTTTATGTAATAATTAGGTCTATTAAGCAAAACTGCACAAAAAGGGGGGTTTTGTATGCAGGAATATGTCATAGGTGTTGATATCGGCGGCACAAAAATTGCGACAGGACTTATTTCTAAAGAAGGAAAACTTGAACAGAAAGTAGTTTTACCTACTTTAGCCGCAAGAGGATTAAATGTATCACTAAATCAGGTTTACCAGTCAATTACGGATCTTCTGAAAATTAGTAAAGTTAATAAACAAAAAATAAAAGGTATAGGTGTCTGTGCGCCGGGACCGCTTGATCCTCTCAAGGGTATTGTTCACAACCCGCCAAATCTACACGGATGGCGCGAAGTGCCTTTAGCGTCTCTCATAAGAAAAAAATTTGGAAAAAAAACAAAATTAGAAAATGATGCTAACGCCGCCGGTATGGCGGAAGTTATATGGGGCGCTGCAAAAGGGTATAAACATGTTTTTTATGTAACAGTGAGTACTGGAATTGGTACAGCTATTATCATTAATGGTAAAATATTTCACGGGAAAAATGGTATGGCCGGCGAAGGCGGGCATGTTACCATAGATTATAACGCGAAACACGCTAAGTGTAATTGCGGAAACAACGGTTGTATCGAAGCGTTAGCCGCGGGGCCTTATACGGTAAAAAGACTGCTTAGGCATCTTAAAAATAATCCGCGTATAAAAACGAATATTGTTGATATGGTTGATGGAGAACTGGACAAAATAACTATGGTTACTTTGGGTGAAGCGGCTAGTGAAGGCGACGCATTTGCGATTCAGACGATAATGGAAGAAGGCAAACTTCTGGGTATTTGGCTGGGGAGTATGGTAAGTGTGCTTGACCCTGAAATTATTGTTATTGGCGGCGGCGTGTCTTTAATCGGAAACATTCTTTTTAAGGAAATAAAGAAATCAATGCACGCTCATACTATAAACATATTCGCGAATAAAACGCCTGTGGTCCAGGCAAAACTTAAAAGAGATGTAGGCATATTCGGTGCGGCGTCGGTGCTTATAAAATAGTTAGCCGGTCCTTCGACGCAGTCGCTTCGCGACTTTGTTTAGCCGGTTGGTCGGTTAGCCGGTTGGTAGATGTAGGGACAGGCCCCTGTGCCTGTCCAGTAAGTTTAATATATTGCACGTTACATGAGACACGTATATCGGTTAGCCGGTTAGCCGGTTAGCCGGTTATATTGAAAGGGAATGAATAGTGAGAATTGCGTTAGTATCGTTACAGTTTGAAGAGACTGCAACCGGCGGCGGTGGTGTGCATGTTGAACATATTTGTGAACAATTTTTAAAAAAAGGACATCAAGTTACAGTTCTTTCAATTCATACCGCGAAAACATTGCATAAGGGGATAAAACTGCAGGAATGGGATATTCCGTATAGCATCCAAAAAAAAGGACATTTGACAGTCATAAGGTTTTTAATTGATGAAGGTATTGAACAGCCTTATTCCGGAGATAAAGACGCGGAGCTTAGCAGAATTAAAAAGTTTGCTGATGCCGCAACAAAATGGATTAAAATTTTTGAACAAAAATTTGATGTAGTTAATCTGCACGGCCATCATATTTTACCGGGGTACATGGCAAAAGAGCTTCAAAATATGCCGTTTTTAGTGGTTTCAACTATTCACGCGCTTGAAACTACATATATGATCAAGGAAGGTGAGTTTGTCGGAGCTTTTGACGGGACAAAAGAAGTTTTGGCGAAAATCCGGGAATGGGAATCAATGTGCCGGTATGCGGATTATATAATTGTAAACAGCCCTTTAGTTCATTCCGAAACTAAAGATATAATCGCGGAGTTTGACGGTAAAACGAATTACGAAAACAAACTGGTTTTAATTTCCAGCGGATGTAACAAAGATTTTCTTATGTCTGACAAAGAAGTTGAAAAAAAACTTGCTGAAAAGCCGGAAGTTATAAATTTAATTACTTTTTGTAGAATAGATCCAAGTAAAGGAGTGGAATTTTCAATTGAGGGTGCGCGGCGTGCGGCAGTATTGTCCCCACAAAAGTATTCTTTAACAATTGCGGGAATTCCCGATTCAAGTGAATATGAAAAGCAGTTAAAGAATAGTACGGGGAATTTGCCGAATAATTTAAAGGTTATTTTTAACCTGCGCAGTGCAATAAGTCCTGTTTCTGAAAAAAAACAAATATTGGATGATAAACACATATATATATTGCCAACTCTAAAAGAACCTTTTGGAATGTCTGTTATTGAAGCTTCCGCCCGAGGTAATATGATAGTTTCAGCTGATACTAACGGCCCGAAATTTATGTTTGAAAGTGAATCCGGAGAAGTTTTTGATTGGGGCGTTGTAACGCGTTATGGTGTGCTTGCGAATATAACGGAAAATCATTATGCTAATTTTGCGCAGAATATAGGCAAGGCAGTTAATTGGGTTGTTGAAAATTGGCAAAAAAGCACGGAGTTGGTTCTGAATTTTAATAATAAAGTTCGTAAAATCTGGACATGGGAAAGCATTGGAGAAGAATATTTAAAGTTATTTTTAAAAGAGAGCAGTTTATAATTATTATGAAAAATTTGCTAATTTTTTGTATATGTTTATATATGTTAATTTTTAGTTGGTATAAATCTGCAACCGCGGAAAATATTTCGCAACCATTGTTTTCAACGAAAGAGAGCCGTGAAAAGTTTGCGGAAGAAGTTACAGTTATTGTAGGAAAAAACTGGGAAAAATGGCAGGATAATGTCTGTATAGAAAATATCGATGTGGAAGGGGCGCAAGGATTTCTTTTACCCGGGGATTTAGGCCGGGCATCGCTAAACCTTTCTGATATGATGAAATCTTTTGACCGGACAAAAAAATCCCAGGAATACATAGTTTGTATTAAAGCTGTTCTTGGGGCTATTGAACATGGCGTAAGATCCTGGCAAAGAGGTTATACACACAGAAATATTCCTTTTCCCAGAGGCGGGTCTTGTACTTTTACTATGCCTCCGTGCAATAACGTTCCTGTAGCATTGGAATCCGGGAAATCTTTAGGTGACAAGAACATGACGAAAAACGCTTTATATACTTATATGCTGTATCGTGTTCCTAAAAATGAACAATACGCGTGTGAATTTGTAAAAAGTTCAGCTAGAGCGATATCGGAATGTTTTCAGGAATGGAAAGAGTCATGTTTCATTACAGGTATACTGGCTTCCGGGGGGATAGCGCCCCAACCCGCGCCAATGGGGGCCGGTCCTGGCCCTGTAAGGGGAGCAAAAGGGAAAAATGGGAAATTAACAGGATCCTATTTTAACGTGTCTTTAATGCGCGAAAGAATGTTGGGATATTTTGATGAATAAAATATTTTAGGATGCAGGGTTAGTGCTGGGGCGCAAAGGCGAGCTTGAATTTTAACAAGCGCTATGTTATAAAATAGACCTTTGGATTATAGTTTAAACGTAGGATACTCATTAAAAAAAGGTATAGTCAATTATGTCATATCAAACATTAGCACAGAAATACAGGCCCCAAAAATTTGAAGATGTTGTCGGACAGGAAACAATTACACGAACGCTTAAGAATTCTATTTTTAACGGAAGGATAGCGAACGCTTATGTTTTTTGCGGGCCCAGAGGGGTTGGCAAGACTTCGGTTGCAAGGCTTATCGCGAAGACAATGAATTGCGAGAATCCGATAGATAAAGGGCCTTGTAATCAATGTTTTTCTTGCAGGGAAATCAGCCAGGGGAACAATATGGATGTGTTGGAGATAGACGGTGCTTCAAATAACGGAGTTGATGAGATCAGGACTCTTCGTGAAAATGTTAAGTTTTCACCTTCAAAGAGTAAGTTTAAGGTTTATATAATTGACGAAGTTCATATGCTGTCGCAGGGAGCATTCAACGCTCTTTTAAAAACACTTGAAGAACCCCCGGCTCATGTTAAATTCATTTTTGCCACAACAGAAGCGCATAAAGTTTTGCCTACTATTATGTCACGATGTCAAAGGTTTGATTTTAAACGGATTTCACCGGCAGTAATTTCCGCTAAGCTTCTTGATATTGCGCAAAAAGAAGAAATTACTGTTTCAGAAAAAACAGCTTTTTTAATAGCTAATGCCGGTGATGGCAGTTTAAGGGATTCGATTGTTATTTTAGACCAGATGGTTTCTTTTTCCGGCCGGCAGATTGTTTCAGAGGATGTGGTTGAACTTTTAGGCATGGTTCAAAAAGAGGTTATGAGCGCTATAGCGGATGCTATTATAAACAATGATCCAAAAACCATAATTAATATGCTTGATAATTTGATTTCCGGAGGAAAAGATCCGGTATTTATTGCAAACAGTCTTATTAAATATTTCAGAGACATTATGATTTTAAAAACAACATCATGCGTTTTAACCTCTGATATGGCTTTTTCTGAAGAAGAAATGCAAAAATTAAAACACCAGGTTGAGCAGTTAACATTGGAAGAGATCTTGTACGTTCTTCAGAATCTTGCCCATTGTTTAACTTTGATGAAAAATACTATATTTGCGAGAGCTCCGCTTGAAATCATGCTGGTTAAATTAACAAAGAGGGGGCAGATGTTGTCTTTGTCAAAAATACTTGATGAATTAAACGGTATGGAAGAAAGTGCTTCCGGAGAAGATTCGGGTTTTGTTGATTCCCAAGAGATTGTTTCCCAGACAGTTTCCCGGGAGAATATTTCTGGAGATTTTCAAAAAGAAAATAAAACCGAAATTAATTTGGGTTTCCAAGAACCCCAATCTGTGAAATTGAAAAAAGAAAGCGGTGAAACAGCTCCGCTTGATCCGGACAAATTTAATTGGAATGCGGTTTTGAACTATGTTAAAAAAAAGAAGATGTCTGTATTTACTTTTCTTAATCCGGCAAATCCTGTGCAGTTTGATGAGAAGAAACTGATTCTGGGGTTTGGAAAAGACTTTTTGTTTAACAAAGAAGTTTTGGAAACAGAAATCAATAAGAGTGTTATTGACGAGGCGGTACAAAGAGTAACGGGAATTGCGCCGAGGATAGAATTTGTTCTCTTAGAATTTCTTGGAGAAACAAAAGATAAAGATACCCAGGTTCAGGATAGAAACGTACTTAAGGAAAAAATGAAACCTATTATTGAAACAACAATGGATGTTTTTGGAGGACAGGTAGTGCGGGATCTGATGGAAGGGGAAAGATGACCAAAGGGTTTCCGTCCTCAATGACAAAACTTATTGAAGAATTCTGCAAAATGCCGGGGCTTGGTACGCGTTCAGCGGAACGGCTCGCGTTTTATATCTTGAAATCTCCCTCAGAAAAAGTCAAATCTCTTTTATATCACATAGCCGAGGTCAAAAATAACGTTCGGTTTTGTCAAAAATGCAATAACTTGAGTGAAAAAGAATATTGTCTTATATGTTCGGATTCCGGCCGGGATGCCTCAAAAATATGTGTTGTCGGAGGCCCGAACGGAGTTATAACAATGGAGAAAACCGGAACATATCAGGGTCTGTATCATGTGCTTTTAGGCGAACTTTCTCCTATAGACGGTATCGGGCCGGATGAATTAAGAATTGATACTCTTGTCCGGAGGATAAAAACTGAAGATATCAGGGAAATTATTATTGCGACGGATTTTACGACAGAGGGTGAAACAACTGCGCTTTATCTTGCGGAAATATTAAAGTCTTGTGCGGTAAAAGTATCGCGTCTTGCCAGAGGCGTGCCCGTGGGTGCAGTTTTACAATACGCGGATATTGCCACTATTCAAAGAGCTTTTGAGGAACGAACAACTGTATAAACTGTACAGAATACGATTTTATGTTGACAGGATTTGGACATGTGGTATATCATAACTAAAATTATAAGATATATCAATTTGAATAAAATTTTGCATTTATAAAAGAGTGACCACAAGGAGGTATTTATGGGGATTATGGAGGCTGTTAAAAATGGTTTTGGCAAAGCTTTCAAGTTAATGAATGTTATTTTGGTATTCTTTGTATTTAATACCATTATAGGGTTGATAGGATTGCCTCTTAGTAACCCTGCAAGGACAGGTGACCCTGGGATGATTGCGATATCCATAGCTTCTAGTATATTATTCTTTTTGATATTTGTGTTTTTACAGGGCGGTGCAATGGGGTTGGCGAAAGACCAAATAAAAACAGGCGCGTCTAGTCTAGCAAATTTTCTTAGTTATGGTAAAAAGTTTTATTTAAGGATTTTAGGCCTTTTGTTTTTATACGTACTTATTGCAATAGGCATAGTATTAGTGCTTAGTCTGGTGTCAGCAGGCATATTGCTTTTAGGCGATAATATAATAACACGCAGTCTTGTAGCGGCTATTGTAACAATAATAGCAATTGTTGCTATTACAATGTTGGTTTATCCAATTTATATTATTGTAGTAGAAGATACCAGCGCTATTGACGCGTTTAAAAAGGGGATAAAAACCGCAAAAAGTAATTTCAAAAACACTTTGGGCCTTTTTATGACATTGTTTATCATTAGCTTAGTTATTTCTTTGGTCATAGGATTTCTTATGGGCCTTGTTATTGTTCCTTTAAGTCCGGACTTAGGTCAGATATTAATAGCGATTGTAAATGCGGCGGTTCAGGCGTATATTCCGGTTGTAATGATGCTTGGGTTTATGGGGTTTTATATGTCGCTTTCTACGGGTGGAACATCCGCAGTTTCTCAAGAACCTGCTGTATAAATAGGTGTATAACGTTAAAAAGGGGCAATCCCGTAAAATAGAATAGAAAAATACGGGGTGTCCCTTTTTTTGTTACGCATGTAAGTTGTCTTAATAAAAACAAAACCGGACACTCTTACTTTGGTAAAAACCGGACATTCTTACTTTGGCTTGACATTTTTAAAAAAAATCTTATACAGATAGAAACTTTCGTGATATAATAAGTGACCGGTTTTTTCATAAGAATTTTTAATATTTAATATTTCAGGAGGTTTTATAATGAAACGCAAGATGGTTCCGCATGATGGCAACAGCGCGGTCGCGCATGTCGCGCACGCAACTAACGAAGTTATAGCTATTTACCCTATTACTCCGTCAACTCCAATGGGAGAAATATCTGACGCGAAGTCAGCCAAAAAAGAAAAAAACATATGGGGTACTGTGCCTACGGTTGTTGAGATGCAGTCTGAAGGCGGTGCTTCGGGCGCAGTCCATGGCGCGTTAACCACAGGTGCGCTTACTACTACTTTTACAGCTTCGCAAGGTCTTCTTTTAATGATTCCGAATATGTATAAAATAGCGGGGGAACTTACGCCAACGGTATTTCATGTTGCCGCGCGCTCTTTGGCATGCCAGGCTTTGTCGATTTTTGGAGACCATTCGGATGTTATGGCGGCAAGGAGTACTGGCTGGGGGCTTTTGGCGTCTACAAGTGTACAGGAAACAATGGATTTTGCGCTTATCGCACAGGCAGCAACTTTGGAGTCGCGGATACCTTTTGTACATTTTTTTGAAGGGTTCAGAATCTCCCATGAAATACAGAAGATTGAGGAATTGACTTTTGAAGATATGAAATCCATGCTGGATGAGAAATTTATATATGCGCATCGGCAGTGGGGGATGAATCCGGAACATCCCGTTCTTCGGGGAACGTCTCAAAATCCGGATGTATATTTTCAGGGCAGGGAATCCGTAAACAAATATTATGACGCGTGTCCGCAGATTGTACAGAAAGCCATGGACAAATTCGCGAAGTTAACGGGACGAACTTATAAACTTTTTGATTATTTTGGTGCAGAGGACGCGGAACGGATTATTATTATAATGGGATCCGGCAGTGAAGCTGTCCATGAAACCGTGGAGTACCTTATCGCGAAAGGTGAAAAAGTCGGAGTAGTAAAAGTGCGGCTTTACCGTCCTTTTGATGTTAAAGCGTTTGTTGATTCATTGCCCGAAACAGTAAAATCTATCGCGGTTCTTGACCGCACTAAGGAACCGGGCGGATTAGGCGAGCCTTTATACGAAGATGTACGGACAGCTATCGGCGAAGCGCTTTCTGAAAAAACCGCGCAGTTTAAAGAGTATCCGCACATAGTAGGCGGCCGTTACGGTTTAGGTTCGGCAGAGTTTACGCCGGCAATGATTAAAGGTGTTTTTGATAATCTTGCTATTTCAAAACCCAAGAACCATTTTACAATCGGCATAAATGACGATGTTACTGCTACGAGTTTAGAATATGATCCGTCTTTTAGTACTGAAAGCAATGAAGTTTACCGCGCCATGTTTTATGGTTTGGGTGCAGATGGTACAGTCGGAGCCAATAAAAATTCTATAAAAATAATAGGTGAAGAAACTGACAATAATACACAAGGATACTTTGTTTATGATTCAAAAAAAGCCGGTGCAGTTACTATTTCACACCTTCGTTTCGGCAAAAAAACTTTAAGAAGCCCGTATCTTATTTCAAAAGCAAATTTTTTAGCATGTCACAATTTTTCATTTTTAGAAAAATACGATATGTTAAAAAACATTGAAGAAGGCGGCATTTTCCTTTTAACGTCAATATACGGAAAAGATACAGTTTGGGAACATATCCCGGCTAAGGTTCAAAAACAGATTATAGATAAAAAACTGAAGTTTTACGTGATAAATGCTTTGAAAATAGCCGGTGAAATTGGGTTAGGCGGCCGCATTAACATTATCATGCAGACGGCATTTTTTAAGATATCGGGCATTCTGGCAGAGAAAACAGCTGTAGAAGCGATTAAAAAAGCCGTAAAGAAAACTTATGGTTCAAAAGGCGAAAAAGTTGTTGAAATGAATACAAAAGCGGTTGATATGGCGCTTAATAATATTGAGGAAGTAAAAGTCCCGGAAACAGTTACAGGCAAAATTCAGGAAAAAGAAATTTTACCTAAAGACGCTCCTGAATTTGTAAAAGTTACTACTGCCAAAATTTTGCGCGGAGAGGGTGAAACCGTGAAAGTATCAGAAATGCCCGCGGATGGAACCTGGCCTACGGCTACAACGCAATACGAAAAACGGAACATAGCGGTAAACATACCTGTATGGAACCCTGATGCGTGTATACAATGCGGTAAATGTACTCTGTTATGCCCGCATGCCGCTATCAGAGCCAAACTTTATAAAGAAGAAAATCTCAAAAACGCTCCAGAAACATTAAAACATACTTCTCCAAAGCCTCCGAAAGGGATGGAAGGGTATGTTTACACTTTGCAGGTAGCCCCGGAAGATTGTACAGGGTGCGGAGTTTGTGTTGAATATTGTCCTATGAAAGCGAAAGAGGCAATAAAAATGATGCCGCAGGAAACTTTAAGGTCGCAGGAAAGTGAAAATTACAAGTTTTTCTTAAATCTTCCGGAGACCGATTCTAAACTGTATCAGCCCAATATGAAAGGGTTGCAGTTTGTAAAACCGCTATTTGAGTATTCCGGTGCTTGCGCGGGATGCGGAGAAACAGCATATGTAAAACTTTTGACACAGCTTTTCGGCGATAGGGCGTTAATTGCTAATGCAACAGGATGTTCATCTATATACGGAGGGAACCTTCCGACAACGCCGTATTGTACGCGTGCGGACGGAAGAGGTCCGGCATGGAACAATTCGCTTTTTGAAGATGCCGCTGAACTTGCTTTTGGTATGCGCCTTACATCTGACAAATACACTGAATATGCCCATGAACTTGCGGAAGAAATTTTGAAAAAAGATTCCTGCAACGGTGAAGTAAAAGGTTTAATAAAAGAAATAACATCCGTGGATCAGTCTGCGCGGGAAGGAATCGAAAAAGTTCGGATGTTGGTTGCGGATTTAAAAGAAAAATTAGCGAAATGCGACTGCGAAACCTGCCGTGAACTTTACAGCGTTGCAGATTATTTTATAAAACGGTCAGTATGGGGAGTCGGCGGTGACGGATGGGCCTATGATATCGGTTACGGCGGGCTTGACCATGTATTGGCTTCGGGTAAAAACGTTAATTTCCTTGTGCTTGATACAGAGGTTTATTCTAATACGGGAGGCCAGGCTTCAAAATCAACGCCTATGGGCGCTGTCGCGCGTTTCGCGGCAAGCGGAAAACCAATCGGTAAAAAAGATTTAGGGCTTATGGCAATTAGTTATGGATATGTTTATGTTGCTAAAGTTGCCCTAGGTGCTGATCCCATGCAGACGGTAAAAGCTTTTATAGAAGCCGAAGCTTATGACGGTCCGTCAATTATTATCGCATACTCACATTGTATCGCTCATGGATATAATCTTATAAACGGCAACAATGAACAGAAAAACGCGGTAGCTTCAGGTCACTGGCCGTTATTCAGGTATAACCCTGATTTGTGCGCCCAAGGGAAAAACCCAATGACGCTTGAAAGCAAGGAACCGACTATAAAACTTGAAGATTACGTTTACAATGAAAACCGGTACAATGTTCTTAAAAAACAAGATCCTGAAAGAGCAAAAATGCTTTTAGAAAAAGCGCAAAAACTGGTACAGGATCATTACGCGCTATACAAATATCTTGCTGAAAGAAAACTGGATGTTTGTGAAAAATAAACCATACTGAATCTTTGCATGGAATATAAATATTGGGACTGCCGCAAAATATCCAATTACGTCATCCAAAAATGACAGGAAGAGGCCATTTTGCGGCAGTACCACATCGTAGGGGCGGGGTTTCCCCGCCCTGATAATTGTAAGACAACTAATGGTTGCCCCGGGTATGAAAGAACAAACACTCACCTCAGAAAATATCGGACAAAAATATCCACCATGGATACGCGGCAGGATTTCTGTGAATAAAAACTTTTTAACCATACAAAACCTGTTACAGAAGAAAAACCTTAACACAGTATGCGTAGAAGCGGCATGTCCGAATAAAGGCGAATGCTGGGGGGCGCGGCACGTTACATTTATGATTTTGGGAAAAAATTGTACACGAAAGTGTCTTTTTTGTAATGTTGCCGGAGGCATTCCTGAAAAAATTGATTTTCAGGAAACAAAACGAATCGCTGATGCGCTTAAAGAAATTTCAGCAAAATATGTTGTAATAACTTCTGTTACGCGGGATGATTTGCCTGATAGAGGAGTAGATCAGTTTCTGAACATGGTGAAAGAAATAAAATCTGCTATGCCTAAAACAAAAATAGAATTATTAATTCCTGATTTTGATGCAAAAAAAACTTTTCTAAATAAAATAGCTTTTTCAGGTGCGGAAATTATAGGCCACAATATTGAAATGCCGCGAGCGCTTTATCCTATAATCCGGCCCGAAGCGGATTATAATGTATCGATTAAAGCGATTAAGCTGTTAAATCAGGCAAAAAATGAAGGAGCTCCAATTTTAGTTAAATCCTCTATTATGGTTGGCTTAGGTGAAACCAAAGATGATGTTTTCGAGACATTTAAGAATCTAAAAAACGCGGGTATAGACATTTTATATATTGGACAATATCTAAGCCCTTCTCCGAAACATTGGCCGGTAAAGAAATATTACACTCCGGAAGAATTCAAGTTTTTCGAAAAAAAAGCCTATGAAATGGGATTTTCCGCGGTTTGTTCCGGGCCTTTGGTGAGAAGTTCCTATATTTAACGTAAGGTTACTAGGGATTAAATTTACTCTTATATTTGGATCTTTCTTCGATTGAACAGGTCTCAAAAATGTTCCGAATACTTAAATGTTTATAACCTTCGTCGATTACTGATAATCTTTCTTTAACCCCAGCAGATCTAATTTTTTTTAAGCCAATCGTTTTCTACCTGTAATTTGCCTACATTCTTATATGAGTCTTCTATCATTTGTTTCTGCTGCTTTTCTTTTCTCTTCTTGCTTACAGCAAATAGGTCTCCCATTTCTTCTTTCATAACCTTTTTCCACGCTTGTACCTGATTGGAATGCACCCCGTATTTGCTTGATATCTGCGCCATGGTCTTTTCGCCTTTAAGTGCTTCCATTGCCACTTTTGCTTTGAATTTGTTGCTAAAACTCTTTCGTGGTGTTACCATCTGGATCTCCTTTTCAGTTGGTATTATACACGGTTTTTACACCTTATTTTCAACTGATTTTTGGTCCAGATTTATCCGACCATTATATCTCCCCCCCGATCTTTAGGCGAAAATGTTTGTTAAGGAAAAACATAAAAAAGGTTGCAAAATTGAATAAATATGCTATACTTTAGGTATGGAATTTGAGTATGATATGAATAAATCGCATGCAAATAAGCGGAAACATGGCATAGACTTTGAAAAAGCCAAGAGTATGTGGGATGATGATTTTCTTGTGTTGCCGGCTACCAACAAAGGAGAAAATAGATTTGTTATTATTGGCCAGGTTGAGAATAAGTTATATTCTTGTGTTTTTACCCTCAGGGGCAAAAAGATAAGAATAATCTCTTGTCGGCGAAGTAGAGAGAAAGAAAAAAGAGGATATTATGAAAAAACAGAATAAAAATAAAAAAATAACCGCTACAGAGTTCGATAAAAGGTTTGATTCAGGAGAAGATATGTGGGATTTTTTGGATGTTGCTAAAGCAAAAGTGCATCGAAAAATTCGCAGAGTAAATATCGATTTCCCTGAAAAACTTTTAATCAGGATAGATGAAGAAGCCAGTAGAATAGGAGTAGCGCGGTCTGCTTTAATTAAGCTGTGGCTGGCTGAAAAATTGGAACATGCTTAATCCCCCCGATCTCTTTGCTAGGTGTAATATAGCAGAGCTTGACAAGCGTAAGTTTTAGTTTATAATAAAAGAAGTGCAACTGGCGTTTGGGCCGGGAGAATATCTATCCAGGTTTTTTTCAATAAACCTGATCCGGATCCATACCGCGTTTTCCGCGGATGTAGTAAATGACTACAAGGGAGCAAAATAGTCAAAAATCGCGCGCCTGGGTTTTTGCTGTTTTAGTTTTGTTCAAAAAAGCGAACAAAAAATCTTTGGATAAAGTGATAATTGTGTGTAAAAATGAACCAAAGACTTTTAACCGCGGATATAAACATGCCTCAAGAAAAATATAATTTAAAAAATACCCCTTTATATCACAAACATATTGAGTTAGGTGCGAAGATGGTGCCTTTTTCAGGCTGGAATATGCCGGTGCAATATACCAGTATTATTGATGAGCATATTCATACAAGAACCAAAGCTGGTTTGTTTGATATTTTTCATATGGGAGAGTTTTTCTTAAAAGGACCGGCCGCGGCAGAAGAACTGGAAAAGCTGGTAACTTGCCGTATAGATAATATGCCGATAGGAAAATGCCGATATGGGTTTATGCTGAACGAAAAAGGCGGCATAATAGACGATCTTATTGTTTTTAAAATCTCTTCAGAAGAGTTTAAACTCGTAGTAAACGCAGGAACTATTGATAAAGACAAAGAGTGGATTAAATCACGGATTTCTTCAGAAGACTTATTTGCGGATGAATCTGAAAAAATAGCTAAACTTGATATCCAAGGACCATTGTCCGCTGTTATTGTGGACAATCTTTTTAAAAACAGTGTTACGCAGGGGTTAAAAAGGTATTGGTTTAAGTATGCTGATTTTTTAGGGATGAAGGTTTTGCTTTCAAGGACGGGATATACGGGTGAACTAGGGTATGAATTGTTTTTTCCGGTATCTTTTGCTGAAACAATCTGGGATATGATTTTGGGGTTTGATGAAATAAAACCAATAGGCCTTGGAGCTCGTGACACATTGCGTATGGAAATGGGATATTCGCTTTACGGCAATGATATAGATGAGAACCATTCTCCGTTTGAGGCTAATCTGGGAAAATTTGTGTTTATGGAAAAAGATTTTATCGGCAAAGATGCGCTTCTGAAACAAAAAGAGCAAGGGTTCAGCCGTATATTAAAAGGTTTTGTGTGTGAAGGCAGGCGAAGCGCGCGAAGCCATTTTAAAGTGGTTTCAGATGAAACTGTTGTTGGAGAAGTAACCAGTGGAAGTTTTTCGCCTTGCCTGAAAAAAGGTATAGGGTTGTGTTACATTGAGAAAGCTTTTGCTGATGAAGGCACACCAGTTATACTTACTGACGGTAAAATTGCGATCAATACTGAGATAAAAGACATACCGGTTTTTAAAAAGAATTATTAACGTGTTTCGTGCAACGTGTCACGTGTAACGCATATAACCGGTTAACCGGTTAACCAATAAAGGAGGTCTAATGGTACCGCAGGAATTAAAGTATACAAAAGAACATGAATGGGTTAAGTTTGAAAAAGATGAAGCTGTTGTCGGGATTACTGACCATGCCCAATCAGAACTGGGCGATATTACTTTTGTTGAACTTCCGAATAAGGACTCTGAAGTAAAGAAAACAGAAGCAATATCAACAATAGAATCGGTAAAAGCGGCAAGCGAAGTTTATGCGCCTTTATCCGGTAAGATAATTGCAGTTAATGAAATTTTAAACGAAAAACCGGAAGTTATCAATGAGTCTCCTTATACCAACGGCTGGATCTGCCGCATTCATGTTTCCGATATTTCGGAAGAAAATGTGCTTTTGGATGCCGAAGCTTACGAAAAATATTTAAAGGAGAACGAATCGTGAATTACATTCCGCAGTCTGACGCAGACAGAAAAGAAATGTTAAAAGCGATCGGCATCGAGTCAGGTAATATTAATGAACTTTTTAAAGGCATTTCCGCAGACCTTAGAACTTCTTCTTTTGATTTACCTTCTGGTAAATCCGAATTTGAAGTAGAAAAATATATTAAACAACTGGCGAAGAAAAATGCTTCGGAACTTATTACTTTTGTGGGCGGAGGATTTTATGATCATTATATACCCGCAGCAATAGACGCCATTGTGTCGCGGTCTGAGTTTTATACGGCATATACGCCGTATCAGCCGGAAGCTTCACAGGGGACTTTACAGGCTATCTATGAATACCAAAGTGCTATATGCCGTTTAACCGGGATGGAAGCTTCTAACGCTTCGCTTTATGACGGCGGGACAGCTCTTTATGAAGCCGCGATGATGGCTATACGGGTGACAGGCCGCAACAAGATTATTATGGATGGCGGAGTTAACCCCATATACAGAAAAATGTTGTATTCGTATACGACTAATTTGTCGATAGAATTTATTGAGACACCCGTAACGCACGGACAAAGTAATCGCGGAGAAATAGAAAAATATTTGGATGATAAAACAGCCGCAGTTATTTTACAAAATCCGAATTTTTTTGGAGCTATTGACGATCATACTGATATAACCGGGATATGTCATAAGTTTGGAGCGCTTGTTGTGGAAAGTGTTTATCCCATATCATTAGGTGTTTTGAAATCACCCGGAGAAATGGGAATAGATATTGCGACTGGCGAAGGCCAGAGTTTGGGTATACCTCTTTCTTTTGGCGGGCCATATCTGGGATTTATGGCTGTAAAGAAAAAATTGGTGCGGAAAATGCCGGGCCGCATTGTGGGCATGACGCAGGATGCTGAGTTGCGTAGAGGCTTTGTGCTGACTTTACAGACAAGAGAACAACATATACGCAGAGAAAAAGCTACGTCTAATATATGTTCTAACGAAGCTTTGTGCGCCCTGCGCGCTTTAATCTATATGTGTCTTATAGGGAAAGACGGGCTAAAAAAGGTTGCCCAACTTTGTATGGATAAATGTGAATACGCGAAACAGAAATTGGAAAAAATAAAAGGGGTAGAAGTAAAAAGGAGTTCGCCGACATTTAATGAGTTTGTAATAAGGCTGCCTAAAGATCCAAACGAAATTATCGGTAAACTGATCGAAAAGAAGATTGCCGCCGGGTTTCCTTTAGGCAGATATTACAAAGAAATGGGAGATTATATGCTTGTGGCTGTGACGGAGAAAAGAACCAAACAGGAAATAGCGTTATTTGCTGAGGCATTGGAGGACGCGTTATGGAACTGATATTTGAAAAATCCAGGCCCGGAAGGATAGGCGTGGTTTTTCCGGAAAAGGATGTACCGGTAACATGTGAATTGGATTCGAAATATAAAAGAGAGACTCTAGCTGAACT
>JBDRLO010000046.1:0-2187 GCA_043812935.1 Candidatus Omnitrophota bacterium | reverse complement strand
TAAATCGCTTATGGAATCAAAGAAACTTTCCTCCAATTCACCGTTTTCCCATAACTCATGCCTGGAAAAGTTTTGGAACGTTTCAAGGATCCTTTCTGCTGAAGGGCGCCGGCATTCTCTCTGCTCAGGATAAATCGGGATGCTTTTAATCCCTGCTTTTTTCAGGGCCTTCTGCATATCCCGTTCTATGAGCGCATAAATTATCAACGCTACATAATAAAGAAATAATAATGCTTCGATCCTTTCCGGTGTTTTCAAATAAACAGGGGCAACTTCCAATACCGATTTAAGGTAACTGTGGCGTTTTTCCAAATAGGGCTGGTATTTATAGCGTTTGAAGATGTCCCTCATACAGAGCTCTTTGATATTGGTAATGAGAGGGAAAAAACCATCCGCGTTTGCTTTTTTCTTTACAATCTCCTGATTTAGAAACCACTGAAGTTCATAGTGAGTCTTGCTGATGTATTTGTAGGTGGTTTTTGAACAGGGACGTCCACGTGTCTGTTTTTTCTTGGATTGTTTACGGAAGGTTTTAATTTCGTAGAGAAAACAATCCTGCATGTTATATTCGTTGAGAATGTTTTCTGTCTTAGCGCGAATATCTTTTTTCTTTTTCAAGGAGTACTTGTTAATTTTAGCGCTAACTTCACGTAAACAGTGTTGCACTTTTTGAATCTGGTTTCTTCTTTTTTGCGCATCCAGCCGTTGCTTTTGTTCGCTATAGATCCAAATAATACGATAATTCTCCTTCGATATAGAGTGAGAAGATTCGTACCCCCGGTAATGACCTGTCTTTTTCCCGCTCTTGGCAAATGTCTTACGGTACCACAAGGCTTTTCCGCGAACAGGATGCTCCTGCACCCATTCCACAAACTCTTTATATTCACTACGAGTCTTTGGTAGTATGGTAATGAATTTCCCGCCCCGCCCGGTGATATGAGACATGTTATCCGTGGTGCACAGTTTGGAATCAGCCACATAAATAAAATCCGGCCGGCCTATTAAAGTTCTTAAAGCATCCCAGGTTTCCCGGTGTGTCGTATCATCGGTAACATTACCGTCATGAAGTTTATAGTGAATCGGGACCGCGCCATCTCCGGAAATTACCAGATTGAATATTAACTGTTTTAAGTCCGGACGATGGTCCTTGTTAAAACCGCGAAGTAATGCTACCGGTTTCTTCGCGAATTTCTGTTTTTTTTGATGATACGCCCCTTGAAAAGTCACCGTCGTTGAATCATTGTGGCAAGCATCTGTTTTTAGTTGGTATTGCTTGATTACATTTAGCGCAATCATGGTCGCAATGGTTGAACGTTCAGCAAGAAAGAGCTTATCTAAGCTACGCCCTATACGATCATCGTTAAACGCGTCTAACCATTCTGGTTTTACGCCCAGAAATTGTGGAATGTAGTTTCGGGACCATTCGGGGAGTTTGTAAAGAGGAAAACCAGACAGCATAATATTCCGCAAAAGGAAAAGAAGAACCGCGGAAGGCGGAATTTTCTCACCCGAGCCGGAAGGAACAAACTGCTCAAAAATGTTGGAGAGCTGACAACCCTCGATATATGTATTTAACAGTGGCAGGGCATCTATTCGAAAAGATTTAAACGTTCTATTCTTTTTCATTTGTGAGACTCCTTTCAAAAAATATCATTCGTCAAAAAAAATAATAAAAAATATCTTGACATTCAATTAATACTATTGTATACTATACAGTAGGATTAGTCAAGAAAAAAATAAAAAAAATAGGGGAAAACAAAATGCAAAAACAACTAAACCTCTTATTGCAGAAGTTTGAGAAAGAAAAGGAGAATATCTTATCGATAGGGGTTTTTAGAAAGGGTTCCATCACAGAACGATGGATGACCTGTGGGAATCCAATCTGCAAGTGCAAAACCGACACGGAGAAACGGCACGGTCCTTATTATTGGTGGACAACTAAGGAGAAAGGCCGCACACAGGCAATCATAGTGCCAAAGGAATTTCTATTTGAAGCAAGAACCTACTTGAAAAATTACAAACAATTAAAAATGCAACTCAATGCCGTTTCTCAACTTTCTGAACAAATTATCCGAAAAAAGTTGGAATTTGCAAAAAAGCAAAAAACCAAAAAGTCTTGATTTGTCGACGAGCTCCATAATTAAATAATTCGAAAATTCGCTGTTTTTGATGTGCGGAAGGTGAGAT
>JBDRLO010000045.1:0-24442 GCA_043812935.1 Candidatus Omnitrophota bacterium | reverse complement strand
GCCTGTATCAATATATTTGGCCCCAGATATCCATAGGGCACCTCTTCCACGGCATACGGCGCTTCTTTCTTCTCTTTACAACATGGACACCAATATCCATGTCGTATGTATTTTGTAGCTGACACTTTTGCTGGAATGAGGTCTTCCTGGACATGTTCCTGTGCTTCTGAAGGAAGCTCTGTTAATTTTTTACAGCCGCAATCAGGACATACTTCCAATATCTGATGTTCAATATGGTCTATTTTATCTGGCTTTTTTCGCGTTGAGCCGGGATGCCCAACAGGCCTGCCTAATTTCTTCCATCGTTTCCTTTTTTTCTTTATGGGATATCTTAATATTTTGGCAGGCTTCTTTTCTTTTTCGAGCTTTTCTATTTTTTCTCGAAGTTCAAAAATTTCATCTATCAGTCTATCGATTATTTTATCTTTATCCTTGGACGCTAAGAGGATGGATTCTTTATAATCGGTTTTTGTTATTTTCATCTTGCTGTGGATGTATCATATTTTTCTTGAAAATGCAAATTTTACAGGGTTTTTATTCCCCTCCGCTAAAGGATCACCATTAATTATGAGTCAACGATTCAAATTTTTTGTTGCTTCGGTAACATTTAATGTGAGTCAATTCGTTAGGCAAATAAATGTTTTAATATGTTGGGCATTATGATATAATTTGCACCTATTCAAACAGGAATGTAAAGTATGAAAAAGATAAAAAAGCATACTATTTTTTTTAAAATAACAGCAATACTTTTGATAGGTTTGTTTTTAAGCAGTAATGTTTATCCAGCTGTAACTCTCAAAATACCCAATTTTTTCAAGGCAACGCTTGCCCCGGAAATTCATATCACAAAAGCATCTTTAAAAGAGAAAATCTATGCAAAAAGGTTAATTTTAGAGGAAGATGCTGCGGATTATTATATCAGGGAACAAATTAAACATGAAATAGCACTTTTCAATAACAACGAAGAAGAATGGAGACAAGAAAATGTAAAAGATCTTGATCTGGCAGATTCAGCATATAAGGGGCTTATTTCGAATAATGTTGGATTAACAAAGGTAGTGCTTGTCAGTATTACAGATTTATTAAAACATTTGGGCCAGTCTGCTCATGTAGGATTAAGGGGCGAGCATTATGGCAATATTCCTGTGGTTTATATTGATAGTTGTTTTTTTGACGATCCCTTAAATGTTATTCAAAAACATGAAATTGATGAAATATTGCAGTGGGAAGATTTGCGGTGCAATATTTTACATTTGGCAACACGGGCAGAAATGAGAGAGTGGATAGAAAAACATGTTGATTCTCTTGGCGATGATATATATCAATTGCAAGGTTCTTTTTATGAGGGATGCAATTCTGCCAGAGATATATCAAAAAGAATTCATGATAAATCTTATCCGTTAGGTGAAATTTATGAAAAAATAGATTTGAATACTGCGGTGGATTTCGAATATATATATGATTTGTTGACGATATACGGGTATAAATTGGATGAAGAAAGTAATAATGTTAATATAGCCGCGCATGTTAAACCGCAAACAGTTTCTTCGGATGAAGTAGTACAGTTTTTGCAAAATGATTTATATAACTTTTTTTTTGGAAATATGTAAAAACGGAAAGATGCTGCATATGCGCCAGGGGATAGATCCTGGATTTGCACAGCAGTTAATTGACAAGGCGCGTGCTAGTGATAATGAGATAGCGTTACACCTGGAAAAAATTATAACAACAGTTAATCAGTTACTTAAATTTGAAAATGTTGATGAAGATGATTTAGAAGATGCAGTTATGGAATTGAATAATGAAGCTTTGCTTAAATATGGTTTTTGTATAGAGCTGGTTCCGATAGTTTTTAGAGAACAACCGGAAGAGAAGCCTCTTTTAATGAATTTAGATTATATGATATTCAAAATTAGAAAAGCGTATGCAGCGGAAAACCCGGGAGTAAAAGAAGGCGTAATTAATGTATATGCGTTGGATGAAATAGAAACGGATTTTGAAAAAGAAAGAGGTTCGGCTAATATACCGTTGCTTTATTCTAGAAAAAAAGACGGACATATGAATAAGAGTGATAAAGTGCTTATGTGTCCTGAAACCGGCAAAGGCGGGCCAAAGTTTTATTGGTCAACAATCAAAGAAGAAATTGATAAATTGAAAAATATTCCGGAAAAGCACGAAGATCCGGCTTGCGGGGTACTTGCTGTATGTGTAAAAAGTTTTTACTCTTCAAGAGCCGAGGCCGATCTGGAAACAATTGAACAAAAACGTGTTTCTACCCATGAAGTCGGTCATGTGTATGTATACTTTACGATAAACAAAGCATTAAAGGAAGCGGAAGATGAGTTTTTGGCATACCTATATACTTTAATGGAGGATTTGCCTGGGAATAAAGCCTGTTTATCAAAAATAATAATACAGGCTATTCAAGGCGAGAATGATCCGGTTTTTTTCTTTAATAGGCTAACCGGTGAACAAACGTTAAATCCTTCCATAGAAGCCTTTATAGCAATTAAAGAAGAATTCAAGAGAGTTCTTGGCATTCCGGGCGGTTCTAATTTAGAGCTTGCTGAAAAAATTGTTTCCATGGAGGAAGAAGAAATAAGCCGTTATGCCTGTGAAATTTTTAAATACAATATAAATCAGGAACCGGTAAAAATTGAATGGCTTCAGGGAATGAGTTTATATGAAAAAACATTGAACTTAGTTTGTTCTAAGGCAGAACAATCAGGGCATGTTATAGCAGTTTATAACGAGGATAAGCCGGGGTTTCAGGTTGGAAACACTGCAGGTCAAGGTTTTAGGACAGCAACAATTTGGAACTATCATTACCGTTCAGGAAGTTTTCGTTCTCTGAATGGATATGTCTATAATTTGAAAAGACAAGAAAGAGACGATCTTTTTGCAGATCTAATGCATTTTATTGAAAACCTGAATTCCGGAAAGGCAGATTCATTTGTGATGTTTTCAATCAGGAATAAAAATGGTTCTTTAGGAGTAGGGCTTAAAAATTCGATTCTGGCAGGAGACCCGCTTTTAACTACATCACGCCAAGACCCATTTGGATGGGGAAGGTTTGCGATATGGGTTGGGCATGAACTGTTTGAATACTTGACAAGACGAAATTGTAGTGATGATTTGCCCGATGTTGACATTTTTGTTCTTGAAGAATTAATATGGCAGCAGATTTTGAGGTACTATTTTAAGGAAGCAGACCAGGAAATTATAGGGCGGTTGAAAGAATATGTGGAAGAAGAAGCAGAACGGGAAAGAGAGTTCCAGCAGGGATTGCCTGAATATGTCAGGGAAGTGTTAAATGCCAGTACCGGATGGGATGCGGAACTAGGGGATGATGAAATTTATATAAGAGCCTTATCCAGAAAAATAGTGTCCACGAAAACATTTGAAAAATTTGTCGGATGGCGTGAAATCGGAACAATGCTGTTTGAAGATGTTTTAATTGAAACAGTATTTGGGAATTTAACCTCAATCAAGAAAGTTCAGCCTTTGTTGTCGGCAGACACAACAGCTGTTAACAGCGGGAAAATTAAGACAAATGAACTATTGCCTGCCTTTAGTCTTAATAGCGAAGGTTCGGCATATCCTGAGGATGTAGCAGAAGCTATTGTTAGTGAAGGGGTTTCGCGGGGTGTGTTGGTTAAATCTGAGGATGGAACCTATAGTCTTGCGCAGGGGGAAGAAGGTGTATCAATAAAGCACGGGTTAAGTGAAATTGATAAGATTTTGCTGAGATATTTTTTGTCAACAAGTGAAATTCTTATGACAGAAGGTTTTGAAAAGGAATATCGAAAAAGAGCTTCACAATTCCCTGAACCAATAGGCCGCGCGTTAGCTTTTTTGGAGACAGCGTTTTTTCCGCCTGTAGCAGCGAGATTTATAAATCTTCAGATGAAATCTTTTGACGGCGGGGAGGATGTTTACGGAAATAGTTCAGTTCATGTTTTTCGTTCCAACATTTCATTTAGTTTTAGGGGAAGGCCGAGAGGGGCAAATGATTATGAAGTAACTATTACACCAATGGATGACCCGACAAAATCTAGAATACAAACAGTAAGGGTGCCGGCAAACGCTTCTTTTGAGGAAGTTTTGATAAGGGTAATTATAGCTTTGCCAGAATCAGGCAAAACTTTGTTTTGCCATACAAGTGTAAAAGGTTTTTTAGTTTTGGCTGATAAATTATGTGAGGTGGATAAAGAAACGCAGATACGGCTTTTAACAGAATTAAAGCACTCTATGCGAATTCATTTACAACAGGGCATGTTTGATGAGACTCTTCCTCATGGAACCGGTGAAATACCAGTTCCTGTATTAACCAATGAGCTGCTTTTTATCGCGAGTAAAAATCCCCGGAAACATGAAGCTGTTTTAACGGCTTTAAGGTCTTTAGAAGAAGTATTCGGCGATCAGAAGAGTATTAGGACTGCTTTTGAAACTTTATCAGACGGCAGTTTTTTAAAGAATAAAAATTTGCTAACATGTGAAAAGGAGAATATTCAGATAGAAGACATTGGAAAAGTTTTAAATAAAATCCTGCCGGCAGAAATAGATAAAGGAAGATATTTTACTATTAGGTACGATAAAAAAAGGCTGCAGGAATATCAAATTGATGCAGGAATTCCTAAAGAATTCTCTCCTGAAGCGCTGCTTAAAGCATATGTTCGTGAAATGCAAAAACGCGTAAAAAATCCTAACCAAATTAAATTAACAAGTTTTTATGGGAATAAAGAAGATCCTAAAGGTCTTATTTCTGTTAGGTGTTATAGCGGCCCGGTTAAAACAAATTCCACGCTTATTGGAAAAGGGCTTGTAGATTTTGAAAACAAAGATATAAAAAGGCGAAAAATACAGATAATAGATTTATTAAACATGGCGTTTGCCGCATCGAATATCCGGAAGAATGTTTCGTCTGATAACTATGATATGAGAGAAAGAGAATTAATGGCGTTTATAAAGAATATATGTTTGAAAATAACCGGTTGGAATATTCCGGAAAACCGTGTCTTAGAGTATATAATGCACCTTCCTTCAGCTATACCGCTTCCGATTCAGAACATTGAAGATCATTTCAGGATTACGATAAAGCAATTAAAGCGAGCAGCCTAATATTTTACGGCCTAAGATCAGTTGATTTTTAATATAATTGTGTATAAAATAAGGACAGCTACCATTAAATGGTAGCTGTCCCTATTTTAAGGAGAAAGTTTGAATAATACAATTCGTGTGTTAAATTTTGATGATAGTGTCATAAAACAAAAAAAACTTCTTGAAAGATATAGAGCAGAAATTATTAATGTCAAAGATATAGCATCACAAGCCAGGTTTTGGCTGAATAAAAAAACTAAAAAAGAAATCGCACGGCGCACGAGTTTTTCTTCCAAAAATTCGGTTACTTTTCTTGGCTCAGGTGATTTTCATCATATAAGCAGCATTCTTATAGATGAGGTTATAGAACCGGTAACGGTTATTAATTTTGATTTTCATCCGGATTGGTGCGTTTTTCCGCCATGGTTAAGCTGCGGTTCATGGATTACGGAAACGCTTAAAAATCCGAATGTCGAAAAAGCTGTTTTGCTTGGTATGGGACCCCAGGAAACATTAAGTTTTTCTTTGCAGGCGGGGAATTATGCTTCGTTAAAAAATGACAGGGTAGAAATATACCCGTGGGAACAATGCCCGTCCATAGCCTGTTTCCCAAAAATTCCAAAAAACAAATCAATAACAACAGAAACGCGCGGTATTTACACTAAAATTTGCTGGAATGAACTAAAAGATAAAAATTTAACAGAATTTTTACTCAATATAATTAAGGAACTGCCTGTAAAACGTGTTTATATATCTATTGATAAAGACTGTTTACAAAAACAGGATTCATTGACAAATTGGCAGGAAGGCAGGGTTTCTTTAGAATCTCTTGTATTGATGTTAAAACTTTTCAAACAGGAAACAGATATAGTCGGTGCCAACGTTACGGGCGATTATTCCGAAGTTTTTATTCAGAATATGGTTAAAAGCGTTGTTTCACAGCTTGACCATCCGAATAAATTTTCAGCAAAAGATTTTTCGGAATCCGAAATTATCAGGATAAACGAACGCACAAATCTTGAAATTATGAAAGTTTTAATTAAATAGGGACAGCTACCATTTATTAGGTTGATAAATAGTTGCAGTTGTGTGGAAGATATGTATTTTAACTTTTTGTTTCTTAATAAATGGTAGCTGTCCCTATTTAATCCGAAATAATTTCTTCGACAATATCAAAATTTTTATAAAAATTCGTATCAAGGGTTAAATGAGGAAGTTTGAATTGGCTGTCATGAGCTCCGCCCTGTATTTTTTTTGTTCTGAATTTTTCAAAACTGCCGTGGACAAGTACTTTTAAAACAGGATGTGCCAGTTCCTGTGCTGTCCGGTTAAAATCATATTCTTCGTTAATAAGGCGAAGTTCTTTTTCAATAGTTATTAATAGTTCTTTTTTCTTTTCTTGCGCCGGATTTCCGTTAAATTCTACTAAAAAGGCGTAGCGCGCTGCGTTTACCAGCTCTAAGGATGCCACGAAAAGTTCCAGTGATAATCCGCAAGTTTGAGTTGCTTTGTTTACTGCTGTAATTATTTGGGATTCATATATTTTTTCACCTGTTGCGGAAGTAACATTAACGCCCTTTTGTACAAATTCGATCATAGGCGTTTTGTTAAAGAAACCGGTAACACGGATCATGTCATCAATGTTATAACGGTATAGCCCGCCAGGTGTTGTAAGTACGATGAAATATTCTTGCCCTGCTTTCAGCTGGCTGCATAAAAGCACACGTTTTTCTTTTTTGTCAATGTCTTCACGGGGTATAAATTCATAAAAATTTGTTGAAATTGCCAAAATCCCTGATGCGTTTTCATCTTTAATCGGGATGGAACTGCGCATCTCGCTTGAGAAATACCCGAAATCCCTGATAGGCGTATTACCGAAATATTTTGGTAATTTATTTAAGTAGAGTTCCATTGACCCGCGTTTCCAGCATTCTATTACCTGAAGGTTCGGCCAGAAATCTTGTGGCAACAGAACCTTTTTTTTAGCTATAATTTTTTCAAGTTCGTCCGCTCTTTTTGGATTGGGATGCAGGATATTTTCTAAACTTTTTCGGATATGAAGCGGTATTTCTAAATCTTTTTTTAGGGTTCCGTTTCGGATGTCTTTTATAATATCATTTTGTAATTTTTCTATTAACTGGCAAAGAAGGACTATGGTGCTGGGAGTCATTGTAACGATAATTGTTATATTATGTTCCATTGATACCCGCAATATGGTGTAGTAACGTGAGTTGTAATCGTCGATTTCAAACACTTCATAGGGAAGGGAATAAGAATTTTTTATTGCTGAGGGAAGGTGTTTATAAGCATGCCCGCTTTCTGCTCCAAAAAGTACACCTCCGGGAGTATAATCCACGGTTTCAGGGCTTACTATTGCAAGAATTTTTCCTGTAACGATTTTGGGATGGTCACGCCAGACATAATATGCGGATAAGTTGATAACTTGTGAGTTTTTTTTCTGCGAATATTTTGTTACAGGAACGAGTTTCGGTTTTCCGGTTGTGCCGCTTGTGATGCTGAAGAAAACCGGGTTGTCTTTTGTAAGAATATTTTGTTCGCCTTTTGTTATTCTATTCATAAGTGGGCGAAGCGATTCATAATTACTTAAAGGTACACGGTTACGGTATTCGGCAGGTGAGTTTATTAAGGAAAACCCGTATTTTAAGCCATACTCTGTTTTGCGGTTACGGGAGAGAATCTCTTGAAGTATTTTTTTCTGTGTTTTGACGGGGTCTCTTGTTTTTTTTTCAAAGGCTTTTGCTTTTAAGCCCAACAGTTTTAATGTATAATAAATAAAATTCATATAGTCACTTCCGAAATAAGTCTACATTTAGAAGCTTTGAAATGCAAGCATAATTTTATAAGATGAAGTGAGGGCGGAATAGATGTTTTGGTTGAAAAGTTTCAAAATTGCGCAAAATTCTGCGCTGGAAGGAGAAATGATGAAAACAATAGTGAGCTTAACTATGTTACTGGCTGCCTTAAATTTTAATTTTGCAGTATGTGAAGCAGAAGAAAAGACTATAGAATCAAATGTTTCAGTAAAACCTATGCACTGGGAAAATTCGAAAATGGAAGCCGAAATAGCGGAAAGCCTTCCGCCCGGAGAAAAGATAAAACAAACTCCCAGATATAAAGCTCGTCTTCGTGATCTTCAGAGGGCATATGAGGCCGGAGAATTTACACGGACAGAATATATCCAAAGGCGTCGGGAGCTAGACGCGATCAGCGAAAAAGTGAAGGATTAACCGCAGACACAGCTCTTTTTCAGCAATATGATAAAAAAGAGTAAGGGAGGACGCATAGGTTCGCCCCTACTGTAAATAATCTTGTAATCGAAGCTTGCGGTGGTATATAATGACAGTCTGAAACACTGCGAATTTGAGGAGTTTAATAAAAAAACATGGGCACGGATAAAAAATACATATTGGGAATTTCAGCGTTTTATCATGACGCGGCTGCGTGTCTTATTTGTGACGGCGAACTTATTGCCGCAGCGCAGGAAGAACGCTTTACTCGAAAAAAACATGATCCCTCGTTTCCGGCAAACGCCGTAAAATACTGCCTTGAGGAAGCTGGTATTGCGATTAAAGACATAAGCATAACAGCTTTTTATGATAAACCTTTTTTGAAATTTGAACGTATTTTAGAAACGTATTTAGCTTATGCTCCGTTTGGCCTAAGGTCTTTTCTTTCAGCGCTTCCGCCATGGATTAAACAAAAACTTTTTATTAAAGAAAACATAAAAGATCTTTTAGGGTATGACGGTGGATTTGTTTTTCCCGAACATCATCATTCGCACGCTGCAAGCGCGTTTTATCCGTCTCCGTTTGAAGAGGCGGCTGTTTTGACGGTAGATGGTGTTGGGGAATGGACAACAGTCAGTTTTGGTAAGGGCAAAGGCAATAAAATAGAACTTTTTCAGGAAATAAAGTTTCCGCATTCATTAGGGCTGTTATATTCAGCTTTTACGTATTATTGCGGGTTTAAAGTTAATTCCGGCGAATATAAACTAATGGGGCTTGCTCCTTATGGAGAACCTGAATATGTTGATTTAATTTTGGATAATCTAATAGATTTAAAATCTGACGGATCGTTTAAATTGAATCTGAAATATTTTAATTATTGCGCGGGCCTTACAATGACTAATAAAAAGTTTGACCGCCTTTTCGGCGCGCCGCCGCGCAAGAAGGAAAGTGAATTAACTCGAAGACACATGAATTTGGCTAAATCCGTTCAGGTAGTTACTGAAATGGCTGTTATGAATATGGCAAAACATGTGCATAAAGAAACGCGTTGTAATAATCTGTGTCTGGCCGGAGGCGTTGCGCTGAACTGTGTTGCTAACGGCAAAGTTCTGAAGGAAGGGCCGTTTGATAATATTTGGATACAACCGGCTTCTTCGGACGCTGGAGGCGCGATAGGCGCCGCATTGATTGCCTGGCACGAATATCTGGGAAAAGAACGCATTTTTAAAAACAGCAAAGACAGCCAAAAAGCCAGCCTTTTAGGACCTTCGTTTGAAGACGAACATATTGAAAATTATCTTGTCCAAAATAGCATACCTTATGAAAAGATTGATGCTGAAAAAGTTGCAAAAGTAACGGCAGATCTTATTGCAGCGCAAAAAGTTATCGGATGGTTCCAGGGTAAAATGGAATTCGGGCCGCGCGCGCTTGGAGCCAGGAGTATTTTAGGCGATGCCAGATCAGAAAAAATGCAGTCAGTTATTAACAGAAAGATAAAATTCAGGGAATCTTTCAGGCCGTTCGCGCCAAGTATTATTTCGGAGAAAAGCGCGGAATATTTTGAATTAAAAGGTGAAAGCCCGTATATGCTTTTAGTCGCGCCTGTTTCAGAAAATAAAAGAATTAAACATGAAGAAGCTTGTTTAACGGGGCTTGATAAGTTAAAGGCTAAAAGGTCGCACGTTCCGGCCATAACCCATGTAGATTATTCCGCGCGTGTACAAACAGTTAAGCGTGAGGATAACGCGCGTTACTATGATATGATAAATGCACTTTATGAGAACCACGGATGCCCCTTGGTTATAAATACTTCTTTTAACGTACGCGGCGAACCAATAGTATGTACGCCCGATGACGCGTACAAGTGTTTTATGCGGACAAATATGGATTATCTTGTGATTGAAAATTTTGTTATAGATAAAACTAAACAAGATCCGGCGAGGCTTCGGATTGACGAAGTTTTTGAATTTGAACTTGATTAGATATAAGGCGGTAATTTTATAATGAAAAAAACTACAAAAAAAGATTTGAGACAATTTGGCATAGTTTTGGGAATAGTGCTTGCCGCGTTCGGAACAATTCATTTTTTGAAACATCACATAAACGCCTATAAATGGTTTTTTAGTTTTTCCGCGGGATCTTTGATCTTTGGTATATTCTTTCCGGAAAAACTAAAACCTGTTTTTAAAGTTTTTATCAAAATAGCTCATGCGATAGGATGGTTTAATACAAGAGTTATTCTTTTGATAGTTTATTATTTTATCGTAACGCCGATAGGTTTTTTAATGAAGGTTTTCGGCAAAGATATTTTAGACATAAAAATTGATAGAACCGCAAAAAGTTATTGGATCATGAAAAATCCTGTGTCTTCCGATAAGGAACGGTTAACAAAACAGTTTTAGCTGAAAGGAATGTATTGTTATGGGGAAAATATCTATAATGAAAGAACTGTGGGATTTTCTAAAAGTAAGAAAAAAATGGTGGTTGTTACCTTTGATTGTAATACTTCTTTTATTAGGGATGATAATACTTTTTACAGAATCTTCCGCGATAGCGCCGTTTATTTATACGCTATTTTAATATTCCGATGTTTTTTTGTTAAATTAAAGAGCATAATAAAAATCAAGGGACAGGCAAAGGTGAAGCGGAAAGTAAAGATAAAATTCTTGATAAGCGTGTTATGCCTGTTTTGTTTTTTTATGACAGCTGAAAAATCTTTTTCAAATAATAGTGATATGGTTTCTGCCAAAAAGAAAATAATGGTGGAAACGCAAATGCAGGCAAGAGGCGTTAATGACATGAAAGTGCTTAACGCGATGGAAAAAGTTGACCGGCATTTATTTGTTCCCCAGGCATTCAGAGAGAACGCCTACGAAGATACGCCCCTTCCTATTGGTTATGGCCAGACAATTTCTCAGCCGTATATTGTTGCTTATATGACGGAACAAATAAAACCTGACAAAGATATGCGTGTTCTTGAAATCGGCACAGGATGCGGATACCAGGCAGCCATATTAGCGAATATAGTTAAAGAAGTTTATACCGTCGAGATATTGCAGCCTCTTGCCGAAGCCGCTAAAAAAAGACTAAAATTATTGGGGTATAATAATGTGACAGTGGAATGCGCTGACGGATATAACGGATTGCCGCAATACGCGCCTTTTGACGCGATTATTGTAACTGCCGCGCCTCCGGAAATCCCGGAAAAATTAATTGATCAACTGAAAATCGGAGGAAGAATGATTGTTCCGGTAGGCACGTCTTTTCAACAGCTCTATATGATTGAGCGGACGGAAGAAGGAACTAAACAAAACGTTTTGTTACCGGTCAGGTTTGTGCCGATGGTTAAAGCGGAATAAATTCTAGATAAATGTTTTATTTCATGGGGAGGCGAAAATGAAGCTTTATTTAATTCAGCACGGGCTTTCTGTTCCTGAAGACATAGATCCGCAGAAACCTTTGAGTGAAGAAGGTAAGGAGCAAACCGAGAAAGCGGCAAGGCTTTTAAAAGCGGAAAAGATAAACATAAGCAATTTATGGTTTAGTAAAAAAATACGCGCGGTACAAACGGCACAGATAATTTCGGAATATGTAACTTGTCCGAATATTAGGGAAAGAGACGATTTAAAACCTAATGATCCGGTTGATAAGTTTAAAGACGAGATTAAGGACTTGGCCGGGGATTTAATGATTGTTGGACATTTGCCTTTCTTGAAAAAGTTGACCTCTTTACTTCTGTCCGGAAATGATGCCGGAGATATTATTGCTTTCAAAAATTCCGGAATAGTCTGCCTTGAACACCAGGACAAATGGCGTATTGAATGGTGTTTAACTCCGGATTTGCTATAAATAGGTTACAACTAGTTGACAACTTTTAAAACTAAAAGTCAAAAAAGTTGTAAACTAAAATACTCTTAATTCCCCCGATTTATATATAAATTTAGTATGTTCGGTTTACAACTAGTTGACAACTTTAATTTTTTAATATATACTAAAGTTGTAAACTAACATAAAAATGGAGAGAAAAGTGGATATATGCGGTTTAATTTTAAGAACTTTAAAGAGAAAAGGCGTAGTTAGGGCCGCTGATATTATAAAGCTTACAGGTTTTTCCCGTACGTATGTTAACAGAGCTTTTCAGCAGTTAAGAAGTGACGGCAGGATTTTGCTTATAGGCAAGGCAAATAGCGCCAGGTATGTTTCTGCTGCAGAATCTGTTTTAGCCGCGGCAAAAGAAAATATTTTAAAAATACACCGTATACTTAAAAATGACAATATTGTCGAAGATTTTGTTTTTGAAGAAATCAAAAAAAATACCGGCATTTTCCTTAATTTGGAGCCGAATATTTTAACTATAATAGGTTACGCATTTATGGAAATGTTGAATAACGCGATAGATCACTCGCAGTCGGATAAGATTGAAATAATGATGGAGAAAAACGAGAACAGTGTTAACTTTTCTGTAGTTGATAAAGGTGTCGGTATTTTTAATAACATAATGGAAAAGAAAAACCTTATAAATGAAATGGAGGCTATTCAAGATCTTCTTAAAGGCAAACTGACAACGATTCCGGAAAAACACAGCGGGGAAGGCATTTTTTTTACATCAAAAGTAGCAAGTTTTTTTTTAATACAGAGTTCCTGTAAAAAAGTAATTTTTGATAATCTTATGAATGAAGTGCTGGTTAAAGATTCTAAGGCGACTTTTGGTACAAAGATAAAATTTTCAATTAGTCTTGATTCGAAAACGAAAATAGAGGATATTTTCAAACAATATACAGAGGATGATCTTGGGTTTAGCAAAACAAAGGTCACTGTAAAACTTTATAAACAGGGTGTAGAATATATTTCAAGATCGCAGGCACGGCGTGTTTTAACGGGGCTTGATAAATTTAAAACGATTATTTTGGATTTTAAAGATGTAAGGTTTGTCGGACAGGGGTTTGCGGATGAAGTGTTTCGTGTGTGGAAACTGCATTATCCTGAAATAGATATTACTTTTGAAAATGCCGATGAAAATGTAAGTTTTATGATAAAACGGGCAAAAGAACAAAACAATGTATAGAAAGAGGTTATAGTGCAATCAATAATAACAGATGAAAAATCCGCAGTTATGTATAGAAAATGGCATGCTCAAAAAACGGAAGCAGTTTTCCTTTTAGTACATGGGCTTGGAGCGCAAAGCGAAAGGTGGGATTCTTTAGCGAATTTTTTTACTCAAAATGGAATTTCGTCTTACGCTGTTGAACTTAAAGGGTTTGGTGAAACAGAAGGGCTTCGGGGTCATGTCGCTTCATTCGACATATATATAAATACTATTTGCCGGATGTATGACATAGTTCAATCAGAGTGTCCGGGAAAGAAGATTTTTATTATGGGTGAAAGTTTGGGCGGGTTAATCGCGTTTCAGACGGTTTTGCAAAAATCGGGTCTTTTTGATGGTATGATTTGTATTTCACCGGCATTTTCAAGTGTCTTGAAATTTTCAATTTTAAAATATATAAAAATAATAAGCGCGTTATTTTATAAACCGCGTAAACAGTTTGAAATGCCTTTTAACGCTGAAATGTGTACGCGGGATATCGTGTATCAGGAAACAATAGATACGGATGATAGAGAACATCGGTTTGCGTCAGCAAGGCTTTTGTGGTGTACATTTACGGCGCAGATAAACAGCATAATTCGAAAAAACAGAATAAAAATACCGGTATTATTTTTACTTGCCGGGAAGGACGCAATAGTGAATTCCAAAATAAGTAAGTTTGTTTTTAGAGGGGTAAAAGCAAGAGACAAAAAACTGATTTTCTATCCAGGGATGCATCATGCTCTTTCCATAGAGATTGACAAAGAAAAAGTATTCAAAGATATTTTGGAATGGATGTCAGGCAGGATTTAATTACATTTGTGGTGGAATGAAAAGGATCTTTTATGGAATACATTTTATCAATAGATCAGGGAACAACCGGAAGTCGTGCAGTTATTTATGACAAAAAGGGCCGAAGAATTGCCGCAAGTTATCAGGAATTCCCGCAGTATTTTCCAAAACCCGGATGGGTGGAACACGATCCCCTGGAAATCTGGAAAAGTGTGTATGATTCAATACAAAAAGTTTTAACTAAAATTCCAAAAGCGGAAATAATCGCAATAGGCATTACAAATCAGCGGGAAACAACCGTGATTTGGGACAGGAATACCGGTAAACCTTTGTATAACGCGATTGTCTGGCAATGCCGAAGAACAGCTGATAGATGTAATAAATTGAAGCGGAATAAAAAAGAAGTTTTTTTAATTAGACAAATAACGGGGTTGCCTGTTGATGCGTATTTTTCCGCGACCAAAATAGAGTGGATATTAAAAAAAGTTCCGAAAATCGCGGCAAAAGTTAAAAGGGGGGAAGTTTGTTTTGGTACCACAGACAGCTGGATTCTTTGGAATTTAACCGGGGGAAAAGTCCATGCAACAGATTATACTAATGCTTCGCGTACGATGCTTTTTAATATTGACAAATTAAACTGGGACAAAAGACTTTTAAAAAAATTTAGTATTCCGGAAGGAATACTGCCGCAGGTAAAAAAATCGTCAGGGTTTTTTGGAAAAACAATAAGGATAGGAAAACTTTCCAAGGATGTTCCAATAACCGGAATAGCCGGAGATCAGCAAGCCGCGCTTGCCGGGCAAGCCTGCTTTAATAAAGGGAACGTGAAAAACACATACGGAACAGGAAGTTTTATTCTTCTCAATGCGGGCAAAAAGCGTCCGGTATCAAAACACGGACTTATTACTACTTTGGGATGCAACGCTGACGGCGAGCCGATATATGTAATCGAAGGCGCGGTATTTATTGCGGGAGCCGCAATTCAATGGCTTAGAGACGGGCTTAAAATTTTAAGTTCCGCGGACAAATCTCAAAAAATGGCTGAGATGCTTTCAGACAATGAGGGTGTATATTTTGTTCCCGCGCTTGTCGGGCTTGGAGCGCCTTATTGGAACCAGAACGCGCGCGGTACAATTGTTGGAATTACCAGAGGGACTAACAAAGATCATTTTGTGCGTGCCGCAATAGAAGCTATGTGTTATCAGACAAAAGATGTGCTGAATGCTATGGAGAAAGATTCAGGAATAAAGATAAAGAGTTTAAAAATAGACG
Source organism: Candidatus Omnitrophota bacterium (assembly GCA_043812935.1). GTDB lineage: Bacteria > Omnitrophota > Gorgyraeia > Tantalellales > Tantalellaceae > JBDRNE01. The sequence continues at coordinate 8,947 of JBDRLO010000045.1, read as the reverse complement.
GTGGAGCTGTTATAAACAATTTTTTGTGCCAGTTTCAGGCAGATATTCTTGGATTTAAAGTTGTCCGGCCAAAAGAGACAGAGACAACATCGCTTGGCGCCGCATATTTGGCGGGTCTTGCGGCAGGTTACTGGAAAGATGCAGATGAAATTAAAAAACATTGGCAGGAAGATAAAGTTTTTGCTCCTAAAATGTCAAAAAAAGACGCAACCCGGTTTTATAAAGGCTGGCTTGAAGCCGTGAAAAGAACAAGTAGTGTTTGTTAGCCGGTTAGCCGGTTGGCCGGTGAGTTTGTTGGCCAGTTGATTGATAGGGAAGGCTTGCGTCTGTTTGTATTTAAAGGTTCGAAATAAAATGCGGAGTGACAGGCCTTGCTATGTACCCTGCGTGGTATAGGGTCCCGTGTCAGTCTGGCTATTGTAATGATGTGTGGACAGTGATGTAGGCCCCCGTGCCTGTCCGATACATTAATTTATGCACTAAATTACAAATTTATAATAACCTGTCTAAAAATGAGCAAAAGTCGTAACCCATTATAATCAAAGAATATATTTCCCCCAACCAATTGTAATTCGCATTCCATCCTAATAGCGGCAAGAAGAAAAACCACGTTAATCCTATAAAAAGTTGGATAAACCCTTTTTTTGTGCTATAATAATCATGCTATTGTTAGTGTAATAGAAATTTATATTGATTTTAACTATTATTCATGGAGTTTTATGCTATGTAATTGGTTTGGTAAACACATTTGGGTACGCAGATTTATCTCTAGTGTTGTTACGGTTGCTTTCCTTTCATGTGCAGTTTTAGATGATGTTTGGGCGGCAATAAAACCCGGAGATGCGTCTTGTAATTTGCCTGCGGTTTCTCTCGGAGAAAACAAGTTTAGACCTATAAAAGCGAATAAGTTTTACCTACCGGAGCATCTTGGACGAGTTGAATCTTTTTTTAAAGGAAAATCTAAAAAAACGGTTTTTCATATACAAGATGCCCATTGTAACAGTTTTGCCCAGCACAAAATTGCTGAAATTATTGATTATTTAAAAAAGACCCACGATATATCTGTTCTTAATCTTGAAGGTGCGGCAGGAGAGTTTGATCTTGATGTTTTTACTTCTATAAAAGATCAAGAAAAACGCAGAGAAATCGCTGATTATTTTGTTAAAGCAGGAGAAATAAGCGGTCCGGAGTTTTATGCAATAAATAATCCCGAAAAAGTGACATTGTGGGGTATTGAAGATAAGAATCTGTATTTAAAAAACCTTAAAGCTTACCATGATTTTTTGAAACATGAAGAAGAGGTTAATGGTTATCTGGAAGAACTTACACGCGGTTTGGATCTTTTAAAGAAATGCATATTTACGCCGGAACTCTTAGAACTGGATAAAATGTGTAATGAGTATAAATCCGGAAACTTGGGGTTTCGTGAATACAGCGATTTTTTAATTCAGAAAGCGAAAGAATACGCCTTTCCTGTTGAAAAGTTTAATAACTTATATTTGCTTCAGCGGGCAATCGAGAAGGAAAAACATATTGATTTTAAAAAGGCTAATGCAGAAAGAGCGATCATCATAGATGAGTTAGAGAAGGTTCTTTCCAGAGATGAAATGAGGGAACTTGTAAAAAATATAATCAGATTTAAAACAGAAAAAATGTCGGAAAAAAAGTTTTATAGGTTTATCTTAAAGAAAGCCCGCAGTATTGGCCTTGAAACTCAGAATTTTTTCGCGCTTTCCTGCTATTTGGAATACATAAGCCTCTACGATCAAATTGATTTTTTAAGCGTGTCAGAAAACATAGATATGCTTGAAGCAGAAATAAAAGAATCATTATGCCGTAATCCTGATCAACGCGAGATGATTATGCTTTCACGAAACCTCGCGCTTATGAAGAATATTTTCAGAATAGCGCTTACAAATTCGGATTATCAATATTATCTCAAGAATAAGAAGTCATTTGATGCCGGCAATTACCTTGAATTTATCAAAAAAAATGCGGTAGTTTATAAAATTGACATGCAAATAAACAAGCATATTGGCAAACTGGATGAGTATCGTGAAAGAATTGTAAAGTTTTACGAGTATTCTTTTAAAAGAGATAAAGCTTTTCTGAAAAACCTGCGTTTTGTGGATGGTAAAACAAACGATGAAAATACTCTGCTTGTTACAGGGGGGTTTCACTCAGAAAATTTATATAAATTATTGCGAAAACAAAACATATCGTATGTATCAATATCTCCTAAATTTATATCTGAAAAAGATTATAAGAGCCCATACTTTGATTTGCTTACCGGCGGCCAGGGCACGAATTTACAATATGTGGTAAGTGCATTTATCTCTAATGTCACTAAAATTTCAATGTTAGCATTAACACCGAAACTTGCCCCCGTAATATCCCAAATTGTATGCGGTAATAATAAAGTGGATGCTTTTAAGGTGAGCGCTAAACTGATGGATAAAGAAGGTCTGGAGTTTGTTTTAGGAATAAAAGACATAAAACTTGAAGGTGATTTTATCGTTTTTTATATGGAAGACGGAACTATTGAAAAGAAACCAAAAGATTATATGATGGTGTTTATTGAAGAAGTTCTTTCAAGGGAAGATAGAGAAAAAGATACGAGCTCTTTTGTAGATCATAATAACGCAACAATGAATCCTATACCAAAGGCTTCTTCTACTGCTTGGGAAGACAACGTTTCCGAAGAATCTGCCAGAGAAATTGTATCCAGCTTAAAAAATTTCCCCGAATATAAAGAACAGGTTTTAAAATCCGGAATTATAGAAAATGAAATAGACATAATTCTGGAACGTTTGCAGATAGATGTGCCGAATAAGATAAGAAAAAAACTTTATAAAAGTGTATTGCCTGCGACACGGTGGAGTGTGTTAAAAACCGCTTTTTTTAAAGGCATTTCACATAAAGAGTTTTTTCTGGGATCTGGATTAGCGGCACTTGTAACAAAATGGGTTTTTTCTAAAATCAGGATATTATCCCTGAATTTTTTATATATTTTTGTAGCGATTTTAATCTTTAGTTATATTTATGAAACATACAACAGTTATTCTAAAATAAAAGATGTCTTAAGTCCTGAGGGCCAGATGCTTGGTGATTTTATCTGGATTCCGGTTTTTAATATAAAAGAGAATGAACGGGATCTAAAACTTTTAAAAATTCGTTTTACAGTTGCGCATGAACTCATACATCTTTTAACGGAATGGGATTATTTGAAAGATGAGCATTTTATGGCAACAGTGGTGTTGGAATTGCGCCGCAAAGAATTGAATCCTTTCCAGGAGGTAAAAGTAGAATTTGAGGAGCATATTGAGCAAATAATTAATGATGGAATCGAAGATGAAAAAGTGGAAGAAGTAATAGACAAATTACTTTTGGGCGAGCAATTCAGAACAGCTTTGTTTGTTTATGAGGAATCAAAGAAAAGCTATGCAGAGCCACCTTGGATTTATATAAAGGGATTTTTAATAGCAAAATATCTATGCCGAAAATATGATGATGAAAACCGGGACAAAAGGTGGGAATATCTCAGAGAAAGGTTAAACCAGCAAAAATCGAAAACAGCTTCTCCTGAAGTAGTATTTAGCTTGGAAGAAGCGCCGGGGTATGACGAACAAATTCTAAACTCCGGAATTATAAAAGATGAAATAGACACAATTTTAAAACGTTTACAATTGAATCTTTCGGAAAAAGAAAGGGAGCAGTTATATAAAAGCGCAGTTCCAGCAACAAGGCGGAACATATCAAAATTAATATTAAAAACTGGATTAGTAGTTGCTTTGTTGGAAATAATCTTAAGCATTTTGGTGGGTGTTATAAAAAGCAGTATCTGGGGTTTGGTGATGTGTGGTGGAACTCTCTTTTTAACAATAACAGGAGTTATTTTTAAGGGGTACTCCATAAAACGCAAATTTTTAATGAATCGATGGTGCGGCTGTACTTTTTTAGGGAAGATGTTATTTCGAATTTATAAGCTGGGTAAAAATGAATATGCAAGTGTAAATGATATACGCATTTCAATCGCGCACGAACTTATACATAAGTTGGCTGAAATAGGATATGTAAAAGACGTAAAATTTATGGCAACAACAGTAGAAGTTCTTCAGGCAAAAGAGTTGAGTCCTGATGTACAATATTCGATTACCGCCATGGAAGATGAATATATAAACAAGTTGGTGGAAAAACATATATCACATGAAGAATTGGAGGAAGAAGTTGATAAATTTCTTTTTGGGAATGAAGGGTACAAATGGGAATTGTTAAAATATAAGGTATTTAAATGGATTAACCCAGAACCTGATTGGATGTATGATAAAGGCCGGATAATAGCAGAATATTTATGCCGAAAATATGATGATGAGAACCGATATAAGTGTTGGGAATGTGTAAGGAGTCATTTGTTCCAGAAAAAATGCCCAGTTTTTTCTAAGATTGTTAACGTAATAGATATAGTGTTGGTCTCAATTTTTGTAACAGTAGAATATTTATGGCACAAATATACTAATCAAAATAGTACAAAACCAAGAAAAGTTGAAAAACTAGCGGATTCTATGCCCGAAACGTTGTTTGAAATTCCAAAATACGATATTTCCAAGGTGATTGTCGGAGGTGCTGAGATCAATTTGAAAGATTTTCCAGAATATGAGGCACTGGTTTCGATGCCCGGAATTACAGAAGAAAATATTTTCGAAATTGTGTTTAACCTGAAAAATTCACCGGAATATGAAGAAACTGTCCTAAAATCCGGAATTATAGAGGATGAGATCAATATGGTTTTGAAAAAATTGCATATAGATCTATCCCAAAAGAAAAAAGAAAAATTATATAAAAGCGTATTGCCGGGTACAAACTGGAATATATTGAAGACGATATTCACGAGTTTTTTAAGGAAAAAGATATTTATAGTTTCTGGCTTGATAACGTTGTTTTCTCAAGGAAGAAGGATGTCGTTTTTTGGTTTTATATATACATTTGCAGCAGCTTTTGTTTTAGTTTGTTTTTTTGGAATAGTTTTTCAGTATAAAAGTCTGAAAGCTTCATTAAGTGATAACCGTGGGGTTGCTAGCAGAAGGTTTATTTTGCTTCCGATTCAAAAGATGGAGGAAGGAAAAACCTATTTTGATTTGAATAAAATACGTAGCTCAATTGCGCATGAACTCGTACATCTATTAGCAGACTGGGGTTATTTGAAAGATGACCGTTTTCTTGCAACAGTAGCCGGAGATCTGCGCTTAAAAGAGTTGGATCCGAAGTCAGAATCTCTAAAAAATGTTAAAGAATATGCAGGTAAATTATTGGATCAGGAGATGCGAGATGAAGATCTGGAAGAAAAAGTAGACAGACTGATTCTTGGGGATCAATATAAAAAGTGTTTATGGTTATATAAGAGGTTCAAATGGCCGAAGAGGGAACCCGATTGGGTTTATAATAAAGGCCTGGTTATAGCCGAATATCTAAGTCGAAAATATGATGACGAAAATAAAGACAAACGATGGGAATATGTAAGGCGTTTTTTGAGTATTAAAAAACCGGCGGATTCAATAGAAGAAATATATTCTAAGGTTCTGAAAGGTAATAATCCCGAAGTGGTTTTCAACTTGAAAGATTCACCTGAATATGAAGAACAGGTTTTTAAGTCCGGCGTTATAGAAGACGAGATTGATACCGTTTTAGAAAAACTAAAAATAGACATGCCTGAAAAAGATAAAGAAGAATTATATAAAAGCGTATTGCCGGGTACAAACAGGAATATATTAAAGACTGCGTTCATGTTTGTTTTAGGTGAAACGTGTGGTTTGATAGTATTTCTAGCCGCTCTAACACCTCTTATAACATCATTTTTTCTAGGAAATATAGGTCCAAGAGGGGGTTTATTCACGTTTGGAGTGGCTTTTGTCGTTATCTTTTCGTTAACAATACTTATGAAGTTTTTACGTTTAAAAAACTATTTAAGTAACGGCCGAATTTGTATATGTAACAGGTTTATCTTACTTCCGATTTTAACAATAGAAGAAGGAAGATCTGTGCGTTTAGATGATTTGCATAGCATAGTCGCACATGAACTTATACATAAATTATCTAAAATGGGATATGTAAAAGACATAAAATTTATGGCAACAGTAGTCGAAGCTCTACGCTTGAAAGAGCGCAATCCCATGTTTTGGCCGCGTAACGATATAGAAGCCTATGCGAATAAGCTATTGGCGCAGGAAATACAAGAAGAAGAATTAGAAGAAGAAGTAGACAAGCGTATTCTTGGAGATGGATATAAAGAGCGTATATGGCTATATAATAAATTTAAATGGACTGAGCGGGAACCCGAATGGGTTTATGATAAAGGCAGGGTTATCGCCGAATATCTATGCCGAAAATATCCGGACGAAGATGCAGATAAACGATGGGAATATGTAAGGCGGTATTTGCATGTTGAAAAACCAACGGATTCTTTCAATTTTTTTCATAAAAACAATATAGCACTTAAGCTTATTCTTGCCTTCAGTTTTATTATAAGAGTATGGAATCTCAATTATAACGTATTTTGGATGGATGAAGGTGCTTTTGTCCTTGCAGGATTTCTTCGAATTTTTAATTATTGGACAAGCGGCATGCTATTTACTCCGGTTGTTGGTGAATCTACGCGTGTAGCTATGAAATTCGGGTTTAATATTGTCTCAGCTGCCAGGTTTCCTAATGTGATTTTTGGAACAGCTATTGTTTATCTGGTGTTTAAACTTGCACAAATATTTACTGATAAGTTGACAAACGATCAAAAAGTAAAAGAATGGATCCCTATATTTGCCGCTTTAATTACGGCGATTTCTCCAGGTGCCTGGTTTATCAGCAGATATGCTGTGTATGATGCCATGAGTTATCTGCTTTTTGGTATCGGGCTTTTGCCGTTTTTTAAAGGAGTTCATGAAGATAAACAAGCTTATTTATGGTTAGCAAGTGTTTTAATAACTTTGAGTTTCGCGACAAAATATGTAATATTAATCTATTATCCTATGTTAATTATTTATACCGCGGCTTTTTATTATAAACCCAGTTTAATTACTCCACAAAAACCAGGCTTTGTTGCCAAAATAAAAGCAGTAATAAAAACAAGAACAAAAGATGTTTGCCGGGCAGTTTTTATTGAAGCTTTTTCACGTATAGGATGGCCTTTGTTAGGAATGACCGGGTTTTACACATACAAATACAGGTATTTAGTGATAAAAGGTATACTCTATTCTGCGTTTGGTACAGCCTCATATTTTCCTGCTACAACATTACAACTTTTAAGATTGGCATTGGTACAGCTTACGCCTGTTATTCTTCTTCTGGCTTTAATAGGATATATTAAGGCAAAAGATAAACGGACAGCAGGGTTACTTGGCCTTTTTGCTGCAGTGCCGCTTATATATCACGTTTTAAGCCAGCATCGGTTATCAATAAATAAACTTTTTTCAATGAGTACAATAACAGGTTTGGCAATACTAGCCGCAGTACCGCTTGCAATGATGACAGTTTGGATGATAAAAAAAATAAACGAATCAGAAAGCTGGAAGAAAAAAATATTTTGGGGCACATCAATCCCGGCAATAATATGTGCAATGATGATGACGGTTTTTGGCACATCTAAATATCATTTGGTAAATGAGTTTCAAAACTGGCGCAATACCAGAGAGGCACAAACTTTTATTGCGAATAAAGCTACAAAACATTGGATGATACTGGCGTTTGAAAATAAATGGCCGTTTGCAGCTATTCTCTACGGGAAAATTCCTTTTGAGAATTTTCATGAACAATGGGATCCGCTATGGGAACAGCATGTTCGGAACGGTACTTATGACGCGATTTTTCTGGATAATAAAAATAGGGATAAACACTTGAAAGCATTAGAAATCGCTTTAACTTCCGGTAAGTATTGGATAGCTAAAATGGATGTGCCGCGTTCTCCGGAAGGCAGACCGATATATTACCCTCAATTTGAAACTTATTCAGCTTCAAGCTGGGAGCAATTAAATTTAATAAAGAAATTAACTCCATATTATCCAAAAGATGATAACACTAAATTAACACATCGTGCGATCGCTACTTATGTTTTACTGCATAAAAAACACAAACCGGGATTAGACAAAATTAAAAAAATTCAGGAAAGAAAAAAACGAAAGTTCGCGGATATTGATCCTGGTCATGGCGGCATGGCAGAAAGTTTGAAGGTTGGTAAAACAATTCCAATGAAAACTACAAAGCAATCCTTACAAAACCTGAGTAAAAAAGTAGATACTGCTTTCCCGAAGAAATCATACGAGCACCGACATAAACCGGTTAAAAGAACTACGTCTAAATTGTCCGGTATTGGCAGTATGGCCACGATTGGTCTAATTACAGCCAGCATCCTGTTTCTAAATGCGTTTAAGAGTTTTGCTGGAGTAGCGGACGTAGCAGAAGCTTCAGTGGGGGTAACTTTTATTGAAAAGATTCTGAAATTGTTTAGTCGACCAGTTGTTCTTACAATCCTTTTGGTTTATATTTCAATTGCGATATCGTACACAGTTGGTTTAATAGTATTTTTAAAGATAAAAAAGAAAAATGAAAAAGTTTTGGAGACAATGTTACTAGAGCAAGGATTGTCTCGAGAAGACTTCAGGCGTTATATCAGGGATATTGTAATATGGCTTTTTCAGAGAAGAAATTTTAAGAGAATTAAAAAGTTGCATGGAAGAACACTACAGGGAGCAGAAATTTGCAAGATTGCTAAGGAATCTAACTCTTTGAAACAGTTTAAAATACTTGATATTGGAGCAGGAAAGGGAAGATTTTTAATGAATTTTCTTGAGCGGATAAAAGAGGACTATTTGTTGCGAAAAACACTGCCGGATATTAACATTGAAGGGCATGCTTTTGAAATAGACGAAATGCGACGTGCAATAAAAAAAGAAGGCCGATTCAA
>JBDRLO010000044.1:0-4494 GCA_043812935.1 Candidatus Omnitrophota bacterium | reverse complement strand
TATCCGCTCTATTTAGCAAGCGGCTGCTTTACGAATGATTATTTCCACGGCACCCTCGACGACGTCGCTATCTGGGACAGGGCGTTGGACGCGAATGAAATAAGCTCTTTATATAACATAAGTGTGCAGGGTTTTGAAGGTATGAGCACCGGGATAAATACGACTTTTGGCCTTGGATATACAACGGCAGAGATCGAACTGTTATCCCAGCTTTACGCGGACGGTAAAGACGGTTTAAACCCGGAGAATATCACAATAGACGGTACGGAGTGGCAGTACTACCCCGACGTGCTTCCGGGGGATATCGGATACGATCTGGGGACCGCCTATATCTACGAAGGAAAAAACTTTATAAAACTGGGTTCAGGTATCGGAGAACCACTCGGCGGAGGCGTGCCGGAACTCCCGGCAGGGGCGGTGCCGTTCTTCGGCGTGCTCTTAAGTTTTGGATTAAGACGATTAAAACGTTCTCATAAATAAAACGGGAAACCAAAAAGGAGAATGCCCCGTTTCAAAGAGGCCCGGGTAAGTGCCCGGGTTTCTTTTTACCCTCCAACCACTCAATTATATCCTCCCCCCCCCTTAAAACTAAACCTCCAGTCTACGCCAGGTGGTAACATCTAAAGCCCGCCATAATTGATCCAGATTGAAAGAATTTTTTTTCTTGCCTGGCTGATTTATTTACATGCCTAAGGGGACGATACACATTTTCCACCACATTCACGCAGAATATTCATGTTTTCTCCTCATTTTTTCTTCCTTGAATCCTTGGTCTTCGTAGGCGTTTTATTAATTTGCGCTTCTAAAAGAAAACGTTCGCGTTGCAATTCTTTAACCAGTTCATCCTCCGTCGGCAAATACAACTTATACCTTGAAGCAAATATCTGTTTATTATCTTTAGGCAACGTATATCGAACAACCGCGTCTTTTTTATCTTCACATAAAATAAGACCAACTGTGGGATTGTCTTCTTTCTGTTTCATGGATCGATCGTAGTAGTTTACATACATTTGCATTTGTCCAATATCCTGATGAATAAGCTTCCCTATTTTAAGATCGATAAGAACAAAGCATTTCAAAATGGTATTGTAAAAAACCAAATCAATATAAAAATGATCGCCATCAAACGAAACACGTTTTTGCCTGCCAACAAAGGTAAACCCTAGGTTTATCAACCCGCATTAAAACACGATAATGTGTCCAGCTCAATTCTGAACGCAGTGCGTTCAATTTTGGATAGGAAAGATAAAACTGCCTTATATAGAAAAGATTTCGTTCATCAAACCCTTTGCCAAAATCACTGGATAAACGTGCGGAAAGGTTTTTAATAAGCCTCTTCCCATATTCAGCACGTTTTTCCCTTTCTGTTCTTCTTCAACAACTTCTTTACCGATATGCCAACAAGCTAAAACCATTTGCGTGTTTACTAGACGAGCTATATTATTTCTAGCTTGCTCAATGATCACGCGTATACGGTCATAAGCTGTTTGTTTCTTTGATTTTCGTTTTTTTGTATATTTAGGTTTCATAACTAGTTACACCTCCTTAAATACTCTGGTATTCAATAAATTCTTCCAGATCTTATTAATAATTGGACTAATCGCTACATTCGCTCTGTCATAAAAATACCATCTCAAATTATTTACCCTCCCTACTATATAGACACATTTTGGAGGTGTTTTCTTTCAATTATTTTCTGTTTTTTTATTTCCCAAAAAACCTTATAGAGAAAAATGGGGACAGCCCCCATTTTTCCACCACATTTTCCGCCACATTCGTTCATCATATTCATACTTTCAAATATCCGCCGGTTTTTCGACTTCCTCGACGTTCAATTAAATTTAGCGCTACTAATTTTTTTACCTGTTTCTTAACCGTATCAATAGGCCGTGATAATAACTTAGCTAAGCCCTTGGCCTGTATCCCCGAATTTTGTACTACTGCTGCATATATTGATTTTAACCCCTCATTTAACGTGCCACTTAAAGTGCCATTTAACGTGCCATGGTCTTTTTCCTTTATTTCTGCTTTTTTAAACGTCACCACAAAATTCGAACCGATTTCCTCGTATATTGGATCAGGTAAACCGGCTTCTTTTATAAGCATATTCATCTTTTGCATACCGGAACCCCACCGTTCGGCATAACCGGTAAAATAAAGCATTTCGGCAATGGCAGGATTACGTAAAACAGACTTATTCTTTTTGGCAAGATCTTTCAGTTTAATCCCTTCAGGCAGTTTGCCAGATGACCAGACTTCAATTCGATCGTCAAAAATTGCGATATCTGTATGCCCGGAAATCATATAATCCCTATGTGCGATCGCATTAGCAACAGCTTCACGAATAGCCAATAACGGCCACTCATAAAGAGCTTCACGCTGTGCAGTCTCAGGATTAATAATATATTTTTTTCTAAAATGTTTAATGATAAAATTTTGAACACCTTCGATTTGTTCAAAAATATTCGTCCTGAAATCTTCATAATCTATTATCGCGCCAGACTTATCTTTCCCTTCAAAAATAGCGCATTTAACTAGTGCTTCCGGTAAATATTGCTGTATATTTTCCCCAAAACTTACAAGTCCGGCCAGATTCACTTTATTATTGGTTAATAAATTTAGTTTATTCAGAATATCCTGTTGTTTATCATTTTTGTTAATGGGAAGAGCACGTTCTTCTTTAGCTTTCTTCAAGAACCAGTTGATGGTTTTCCGATCCAAAGCCCCCCGATATTCATTAATAATCGTTTTTTCATAACGATATTTCGGGTTATCCCTTTCATAAAGAGCCTTTTCCACTTCATAGCGTGACAGATACGCGTTACTTGTCCCAACGCGTTTAAAAGCTTTACCTTTGTAAAAGTAAGGTTTATCCGGACCATTCTTAACTTCTACGACTAAAACACTTTTACCGCCAATAGTTTCTTCATATATGTTGGGATACACTCTGGGCTCAATAGAAGAAAGTATTGTCGTCGAAACTTTTTGAATTGTCTTATCGGAAATATCCTGGCCTATAACTTTGCCATCATCTTCAATGCCGAAATACAAAACACCTTCGCCACTATTAGCAAAAGCGCAAATATCCTCTAACGCCTGCTTAAGTTCAGCTGTAGATTTTTTAAGTTCCATTTTTGTTGATTCTTTAAATTTCATAATCCTTCCAGCTTATCAATACACATTGCAATACGACAATGTGTCCAACTCAATTCTCTACGCAATGCGTAGAGAATTGGATAAGTAAGATACAATGTCCTGATAAAATCTTTTCCAAAATCAAATTCCCCCCCTACTATATAGACACATTTTGGAGGTGTTTTCTTTCAATTATTTTCCATTTTTTTATTTCCTGATAAATTTTATATATTTTTCACTTTGTACTTTTGTCTAAAATCGAATTACAGAAGTCATAACATATTCATCATATCCCCGTCAGTTCAAGTACCGTACTATGCGAATAATATCTTCTCCCACATAAATCTCAAAAATATTCTTTCTTATCCGGATTTCATATATCAAAAATTGTTAATTTCCATAGATTGTTTTATCTCGAAGCTGGAAAGAACTGAACGCTACAGGAAGGACGTGGGGAAGATCCTGACCTAGCTCCGAAGGAGCGTCGGGCACGAAACGCAACCTTTCCGAATTATGACTTAACATAGGATTGCGTAGGAATTTTTTGGGATTTTTTGCCCTATAGGGGATAGGGGATTTTCTTGTTCAAGGCAGGCAAAGACACCTGAATTGATTTTGGGGGGGCTCTACTGGCAAATTTCAGGATTTCATTATTGCAAAACTACCCTTCCTCTCTTTATTGTCGGCTTAGATAGTCTACTCACGCATCAACCTTTAGGGAATTCTAATTATCGCTCATCAGAAAACGTCTCAGGACGCGCATATGAGGGTTTTTGAGGTGTCTGCTCGCGCGGATCCACCGTGGGGAGTTTTTTAAAAAGCAGCTGTTTTTGAAAATTTCTTCGCCCGGTAAAATTTTCTTGCAAAAATTCCAACACGACGCCTCCCCCCGTCCGATACGCTGTAACCCTGTAATAGCGGGGGTTTCGGGATGCCTTGTCCGGGAACTGCCTACGAGTAATAACGAATCACTGTTAAGTATAAAAAAGACAGCAAGATTGGCTTGCATTCTGCGTAAAATATAGTAAACTTAGCTTAGAGTTCTGAAAAGTGTTTAGCAATTGAGTTCTTTGAAAGATCGTAATAATGGCAAACCACTCGTAAGAGTGGGACGCAAAACCAGGGGATCTTATTCGTACTGCGTACTGCGTCGTGCGTATCGCGTTTTTTGATAACGCAATACGCATGACACACGACGCACAACGCACAACGAGAAGATCAGCCGGTTACCGACAACTGAGGGCAAAGCCCGAAGGAATCCTGAGCCTGTCGAAGGGCTTGAGTAGTCGTTAAACATTGCGGACCCAACCTTACCATGGTTGGGTTTTTTTTATGGACAAGAAATGAATCCCGCGGATG
>JBDRLO010000043.1:0-34000 GCA_043812935.1 Candidatus Omnitrophota bacterium | reverse complement strand
ATTAAAATCGACCAAACAAGATTCTTAAATAAAGCTACATTCATGTTAACAAGCTTACTCATAATAACGTTTATTTGTTGTCCCACTTCAGACATAGGATAAACCATCCACCTGAATTTGTATAATAACCCTTCTACATTACTTTTAACACTATCAACAAGATTACCCAGAATGACATACATCTATTTTCTTCCTTTTTTTATTCACCATCTTGAATCAAATCCCCCTAGCCCCCTTTTTCAAAGGGGGAAAACTACTTATCACCAAAAGACGTTTGGTTTGTGTGCCAGGCGAGTTCCGCAGGACGCCTTAGCGGCCGAGGACCTGTTTGAGCCGGGTACATAAACCAAACGGCTGATTGCATAATTGGCTAACCTACCAAGACAATCCCTGGGGATGCTTACAAAACTCCGGGGATTGTTTGAAAATTATCCGGGCGGGGAAACCCCGCCCCTACGAACTTGTTCATTCACCATTACCTGCACCGGGACAGGCAGGCCTGTCCCCTACACTATAACCAACCGGCTAACCGGCCAACTGGCCAACTGGCTAACCGGCTAACCAACTAACCGGCTAACCGGCTAACCTTTATCTTGGTATTTTCAACCCAAGTTCTTTTGCTATCATTTGCATGTCTTCCCAAACGTCTTTTTTGCCACTGGAATTTCTTAGTAAATATGCGGGATGATATGTAGGCATAAGTTTGATCCCGTGATAATCATAAAAATTACCACGCAAACGGCTTATTGAAGTTTCACTTTTGAGTAATGTCTGAGCGGAAAACTTGCCTAAAGCACAGATAACCTTGGGCTTAATTAACTCTATCTGTTTCAAAAGATACGGCGAACATGCCGCAATTTCCATAGGTAAAGGATTCCTATTTTGCGGCGGCCGGCATTTTATAATGTTGGCAATAAAAACATCTTCCCGCCTAAGGCCTATGGCTTCAATAATTTTTGTTAAAAGCTGGCCTGCCCGGCCGACAAAGGGCCTGCCCTGTTCATCTTCATCTCTACCCGGCGCTTCGCCAATAAACATAAGTTTAGCTTTAGGCGAACCTTCTCCAAAAACAAAATTTATACGCGTTTCACCTAAAGGGCATTTAACGCATTTTGAAATTTTTTTATTAAAACCTTCCAGCGTTATTTGTTTGTTTTGTTTTCTTTTTTTTACAGGCACAACACAAACTTCGGTTATACCTGAAAGCATTTCGGTTTCTACCACTTTCTTTAAATTTCCCACAAGCATCTTTTTTTTATTCAACATCCTATTTCCTATTCTTTTGTGATTTCATCCGCAACTATTTTTACGATGTCTTCCGCTGCATAAGGCCTTCGAATCTTATCAATCGCTGTTTTAAAAGAATTATACTCCTCTTTTAAAACAAACATTTCGTCTACCGCGGACGAAAGTTCTTTTACCGATTTTATTTTTATAACAGCACCCGCGGCCAAAAGAAATTCCTCATTCCAGGTTTCCTGTCCAGGAATCGAAGCGAAAAGGATCATAGGAAGGCGCGCGTTTAAAGCTTCTGTAACGCTTATGCCGCCGGCTTTAGTTATCATTAAATCCGAAACTGCCATCAATTTGGCTACTTCATCTGTAAAACCAAATTCAATAAGGGAAAACTTCAGTTTATCCTTTAATTTGCGTACGTTTTCATAAACAACTTTGTTATGCCCGCAAACCGCTATTACTTCCACATTGCTGCGGCACTGGTTCAGCTCCATAAGCATCTGTTCCATGGGCCCGACACCAAACCCTCCGGTCATAAGAAAAATAGTTTTTTTTGACGGATCCAAATTATATTTTTGTTTCAGTTCCACAACATTAAACTCTTTGTGAAACTCGGATGTTGTTGAAATACCGGTAATATCAATTTTCGATTTAGGCACACCCCGTTTCACAAATTCTGACAAAGTAAACTCTGACCCGACGAAAAACCGGTCAATACTGTCTGAGAGCCAGAAACTATGCGGACCATAATCTGTAACCAAAGTATATATTTTTGCCGTAAAATTTTTGTTTTCCTTTAAAAGCCCGGCTATACTCGGCAGAAAAAAATGTGTTGCTATAACCGCATCCGGTTTTTTTTCTATCAGCATTTTTGCCACTCCAGGCATCCCATAAAAATCTAAAATTCCGCGTACGCGGCGGGAAAGGAAATCAATAAAAGGAATATTCGAGAAATAATAAAGTATTGCCCAAAGCCATTTTGCTTTTGACATCATAAATACATAAAAATCCAAATACAGGAACTTATACACAGGATTGGCATAATCAAGAACATCTATGTTTTCAACATCAATATCTTCTCGCATATTCTTAAACGCATCAAATATAGCAATTGCCGCTTTTTTATGCCCCATACCCGCTGTTGAATACAATATAATAACTTTTTTCTTCATAATACTCCTTTCTTGCATTCACATAACCTGTCAACCGATATACGTGTCTCATGATATTAAACTTACTGGACAGGCACAGGGGCCTGTCCCTACATCTACTAATCGGCTAAGCAGCATAACCGGCATAACCAGCATAATCGGCTAAGCAGCATAACCGGCTAACCGGCATAACCGGCTAACCAGCATAACCGGCTAACCGGCATAACCGGCTAACCAGTATAACCGGCTAACCTATTAACAATCAAATCTGCCGCATCTAAAAGATCTTCACAAATATAATCCGGTTTATTTTCCCAGGCATCCGTATCTTCAATTGATGATTTGCCTGAAAGTACCAGAATAGTCTTCATTCCTGCCCGTGTTCCGGCAATTATATCCGTTTTGTTGTCTCCCACAAAAAAACTTTCATTTAAATTATCAATATTAAGTTCTTCCTGAGCTGAAGAAAAAAGTCCTGGTTCAGGCTTACGGCACGAACACTTCTCGTCTTTAAGATGTGTGCAATAATACACTCCAGCTATAGTTCCGCCTGCTGTTTCAATAGTTTCCCTCATCTGCATAGTCAATTCAGCCAGAGATTCTTCAGATAAACATCCCTTGCCTACACACTGCTGATTTGAAATAATTACGCTTTCATATCCATTGTCCGAGAGCAATTTAAATGCTTTCAAAGCTCCAGGCAAAAAATGAAAATCTTTCCATTCTGTGACATATCCGTACTTTGTCCATCCGCCGGGATCTTTATTAATTACACCGTCTCTGTCAATAAAAACATATTTTGCTTTCATTTTTGTCCTTACTGTTATGTTTCTAAAAGTTCCAGACATTTTTCCGCAACTTGTTCCGGTCGAATTTCCGTAAGGCATTTTTTATTATGTTCACATTCCGGAAGCCTGAATTTATAATAACATGGACGACACTCTACCCCGTCAGCTGTTACCGATATATGCCGGCGTGACACCGGATAAGGACCGTAAACTTTATCATCAACCGGGCCAAAAACAAAAACACCTTTTACATTCAAAGCTGTTGTAATATGCAAAGGGCCGCCATCATTACACAAAACAAGTGCTGATTCATTCAATAACGCGACATATTGTTTCAATGTCAATGAGTTCTCGGTAATTGCAGATGACATTTTCATCTTCCTAAGCGCGGTATTACAAAGTTCTTTTTCACTGTCGTCTCCGATAAATATAACCTGATAACTATTCTCAGAAAGGATATCAGCAACTCTGGAAAAATTTTCAGGATTCCATCTCCTACGCTGTGCCTGCTCGCCCCAACTGGCGCCGCCTCCCGGAACAATCGCAACAAAACGCTTACTATCAATATTTTTTTCTCTCAAATAATTCTCAGCCCAAACGCGGTTCTTTTCGTCCGGCACCAGACGCATATTTTTCTCCACGACAGGGATATCAAGGCATCTTAAAACATCAAAATAGTATTCAACAACATGCTTCCCTGTAAATGCTTTAAAAGGCACTTTATGCTCAAGAAAAATACCTCTTTTTTTATAACTTAATCCCGCACGGCACGGAATACCGCTAAGCATAAAAAGAAACCCGAATTCCCGCGACAAAGTAAAATCAAGAACAGTATCATACCGTTTTTCTTTTATAGCCCCAAATAGTTTAAATATTTCTCGCAAGCATTGCCATTTGGATTTTTTCCACAAACTGACAAAATCATCTTTTTCATAAACAAATACACTGTTTATATCCGGAATGTTTTCAACTATCGGTTTCGCGCGAGCGTTACATAAATAATCTATGGAAATTTCCGCGCCATATAATTTCTTAAGATTACCCACCAACGGCGTAGTATTTAAAACATCACCAATCCCAAATATATTCGCGATTAAAACCTTTTTCATAATCCTCACGTTGCACGCTACATGTTACACGTTTCAGGAATTTAACGGACAGACTCAACACCTGTCCCTACATCAACCAACCGGCTAACTGGCTAACCGGCTAACTGGCTAACCGGCTAACCTAACTGCTGCCCCAACCACCTCATCAACTGTAACCGCTTTCAAACATTTATAGCCATGGGGACACTCGCTGTCATAACATTTCTCGCATCCAGCATCTTTATGAAAAACTATGTGTTTATTCCCCCAGGGACGCCAACGTTTGGGGCTTACTCCCTGGATTTTTCGGCCAAATATCGCTATAACAGGTATATCCATTGCCGCGGCCATATGCATAGGACCGGAATCATTTCCAATAAAAAGTTTTGACCGTTTCAGTAACGCTATAAGCTGTTTTAAATTTAATTCCCCTGAAAAATCTATTATCTGTTCCCCGCATTTTTTACTGATATCAGAAACTAAACCCTTTTCTTCTCCGCTGCCTATAAGCAGAATCCCGCAATTCAATTTAGCTTTTAAGTCTTTGATCAATTGTGCGTAAGATTCTTTACTCCACATCTTAGCAGGGTTACTGCTCGCCGGATGTAAAACAATTAAAGTATCTGTATCCTGAACATTTTTTTTTCGCAGTAAATTTTTAACAAAATTTTCGGAAATCTCATCAGGGATTAAGTTTGGAGCCGGAATCGCCCCGCTAAAGCCCATCAAATACATAAAATCCATAGCATATTCTATCTCATGTTTCGCTCCCTCATTGCGTTTGTCTTCTATGGTTTTATTCAGGAGGCCTCCCCATTTACGTCTATATCCCATCCTGACAGGTATACCCGCCAAAAAAACCGCGAGATGAAGCATTTTGTGCGCATTTAATACAATCGCAACATCAAAATTCCGTTTTCGCAAAATAACCGCTAATTTCAAGGCTCTTAAAAACCAGTTATCTTTATTGAAAGTATCTACTGTTATTATTTCTGAGATATCCCGGCGATTCTCCAAAATTTGACGGGAATAATCTGAAGTAACAAACGAAACGGCTGCTGATGGATACAACGTTTTAATGCTATCAATGACAACTGTTGAAAGCAGTACTTCACCTATACGGTCAGTCCGCATAACTACAATTTTTTTCGGATTATTAAGCATCATCTAGCTCGGTCAGGATTTAAAGAAACTTTTTACCGTTTGAATTATATAATCGATTTTCTCCTCTGAAAGTTCAGGATAAACAGGCAAAGAAAGGACACGTTCAGCTACGGTTTCAGAAACAGGAAAACTTCCTATTGAATACCCAAGATTCTTATAGCATGGCTGTAAATGCAAAGGAACCGGATAATAAACCCGCGCGGATATTCCTTTCTCATTAAGATAGCTCATAAGTTCATTTCGATCTTCAAACATTATCGTATATTGGTGATAAGTATGCACATTGTCTTTGCACACCCCAGGCACGCAAACCCCTAACGGCGCAAAAGCTTTGTCATATTTATCCGCGATAACACGTTTCCGTTCAAGCCAGGAATCGAGTTCAAGCAATTTAACCCTTAGTATTGCAGCCTGTAAACTGTCAAGCCGCGAATTGTAACCTATTTCTTCATGAATATACATTTCCCGGCTGCCGTGAACACGAAGTTCTTTTACCTTTCGGATAAAAGCTTCATCCTGGGAAATAATAATACCGCCATCACCAAAAGCGCCCAAATTTTTACTAGGGAAAAAACTAAAAGCTCCGGCGTTTCCAAAACTACCAGACTTTTTGCCTTTATACAAAGCGCCCATCGCCTGCGCGCAATCTTCGACTACTTTAAGATTATATTGTTCAGAAATCTCTTTAATAGCATCCATATCCGCGCATTGCCCATAAAGATGAACGGGAATTATGCCTTTAATCTTAGACCGGATATTAATATCAGCATTCTGTAAAAGCTCTACAACTTTATTTGGATCTATGTTAAACGTAACTTTGTCTATATCCGCAAATAAAGGCCGCGCACCTAAAAGAGAAATCGATTCACTTGTCGCAAAAAAAGTAAACGGCGAGGTAATAACGAAATCTCCTTCACCAATACCCAAAGCCCTCATAGCAAGTATCAACGCGTCTGTACCAGAAGCGACTCCTGCGGCATACGATACACCGCAATAGTCCGCAACTTCATTTTCCAAAGACTCAACTTCCTGGGACAAAACAAAATGCTGGCTCTCAACAACCCGCATTAATGCGGCATCAATTTTGTCTTTTATATTTTTGTATTGTGCTTTTAAATCTAATAATGGTATATTCATCTCTTTTCCTTTATTTATAAACGTAAGAAATAACCATACCTTTTCCTTACATTTTACATTTTTTAAACCATTCCACTGTTCTTTTCAGTCCATCATCCAACACCACTTCCGGAATCCATCCTAATTTTTTTTTTGCTTTCGAGATATCTGGACGCCGCATTTTCGGGTCATCAACCGGAAGTTCTTTAAAAACAATTTCATTTTTCGAACCGGTTATCTGCTTTATTTTTTTCACCAAATCCGATATACTCATCTCTAAAGGATTACCCAAATTAACAGGTTCATGACAATCCGATTGCATAAGCTTTAAGATACCTGAGACCAGATCCGATACATAACAAAAACTCCGCGTCTGACTCCCGTCGCCATAAACCGTAAAAGGTTCATTGTTGAGCGCCTGATAAATAAGATTCGGTATTGCCCTACCGTCACTGGCTTTCATCCTTTCACCATAGGTATTAAATATCCTGACAATCTTAACATCAATACCTAATTTGCGGTGATATGCAAGTGTTATAGCCTCAGCAAACCGTTTGGCTTCATCATATACACTTCGCGGGCCGACAGGATTAACGTTGCCCCAATATGTCTCCGGTTGAGGATTAACAAGCGGATCACCATAAACTTCCGATGTAGATGCCAAAAGAAAAGAAGCATTATGTCTTTTTGCAAGCCCCAAAAGATTATGTGTTCCTATGGCTCCTACTTTCATTGTTTCTATCGGATAGTTTAAATAATCCACGGGACTTGCCGGAGATGCAAAATTAAGCACATAATCAAGCTTTTCGTTAATATCTAAATGCTTTGTTATATCATGCTCTATTAATCTGAATTTCGGATCCTGCATAACATGATTTACATTATCCACATGCCCGGTTAAAAAACTATCCGCGCAAATAACATCATGCCCCTCTTCAAGAAGTTCTCCGCATAAGTGCGAACCAATAAAACCCGCGCCACCGGCAACTAATATTCTCATATATACCTTCTAAAAAACATTTTATATTCCATATTTTATAAACCAATTTACTGTTCTTTCTAATCCTTCGTCAAATTTTATCCGGGGTTCCACATGTAAAATTTCTTTGAGCCTGCTTATATCCGCTATTGATCTTTTTATGTCACCCGCGCGTTCCGAACCATGCACAGAAACAATATCTTTGTTCAGAATTTTTTTTATGCCTTCTGCCACATCTATAACAGAATGGTTATCACCGCAAGCTACATTAATAACTTCACCACTGGCACCTTCAGCTTCACAAGCTGCAATATTCGCATCTACAACATTTGAAACAAAAGTAAAATCACGCGACTGTGTTCCGTCTCCGTTAATAATACACGGCTGATTATCTGAAAGTCTTGCTACAAAAATAGGAATTACAGCCGAATACTTGGAACGCGGATTCTGTTTAGGGCCAAACACATTAAAATATCTCAAACAAACTGTTTCAAGCCCCATAGTTTTACTAAACATAACGCAATAATATTCTCCGGTAAGCTTACTTACAGCATAAGGAGAAATCGGAGCCGGTATACATGTTTCTTTTTGCGGAAACACTTTACAGTTTCCATAAGCAGAACTGCTTGAAGCATAAACAAGCCTTTTAACCCCGGCACGCCGCGCTTCAACTAACACATTTAATGTACCTGTCACATTAACATCATTTGTTTCAAGAGGATCTTCCAGACTTCTGGCCACACTTCCCAGGGCGGCCTGATGAATCACATAATCAACAGCCTTAACCGCTGAAGTTACATCGTCTTTACTGCGGATATCGCCATTAATAAACTCAATATCGTTCCTAAAAGCAGCTATATTCTCTTTTCGTCCGGTACTGAGATTATCAATAACCCGGACACTTTTCCCGCGTTTTAAAAGCTCTTCAGCAATATTTGATCCGATGAATCCGGCACCGCCGGTTACAAGATATCGTTCTCCCATTAAATTCTCCCTTTAGAGCCTGACTATATTTTCCCCTCTGATACTTTTGCGTTCAAAAACATTTCTTGTATCAAATATCAGTTTACTATTTTCTGCAATAAATTCGTAATCAACATTTGTGTGATCGGTTACAACAACTACCAGATCCTGGTTCTTTAAAACATCTTCTGTAATTTCTGTTCCTTTTGATTTAATATCGTGCAGATCAAGGTATGGTATGTACGGATCAAAATACTCTACACAGACTTTTTTCTTTTTAAGCAATTCTAATATATCCAGCGCCGGAGATTCCCGAAGATCATTAACATCTTTTTTATAGGCAACACCAAGTATAAAAATTTTAGCATTTTTCATCTCTTTTCCGCACAAAGTAAGTATTCCTTCGATCCTTTCCACAATATGTCCGGGTGCGTTACGGTTAACGGTAGCGGCAAGATCTACCATTTTGGTTTCAAATCCTACTTTACGCGCTTTCCAGGACAAATACATAGGATCCGCAGGAATACAATGCCCTCCGATACCAGGTCCGGGATAGAAAGGCATAAAACCAAACGGTTTTGTTTCCGCGGCTTTGATAACTTCCCATACATCAATTTTTAGCTTGTGACAAAGCCCGGCAAACTCATTTATAAGCCCGATATTCACAATGCGAAACGTGTTCTCCAAAAGTTTAGTAACCTCAGCTGATTCAGGGTTCGAAAGCCCTATAACTTTCTTTACCACTTTTGAATATACCAATTTCCCCAGATTAGTTCCCTGTTTTGTAAATCCACCGATAAGTTTTGGTATATTCGTAAAATCATATTTCGGGTTACCTGGATCAATTCGTTCAGGTGAAAACGCCAAATAAAAATCTTCTCCAAGTTTCAACCCGCTTTTTTCAAGAATAGGTAATATTACTTCTCTGGTAGTTCCCGGATAAGTTGTACTTTCAAGTATTATCATCTGGCCTTTACGCAAATAACGGCTCAAAGTTTCAGATGCTTTTACGATAAACGAAATATCGGGTTCCTTCACCTTTCGAAGCGGAGTCGGAACACAAATAATAATAACATCTGACTCAGCCAATATTTCTTCTTTTACCGTACCATTAAAATTCCCGGTTCTTGTTATTGCTAAAATAGTTTTCGACGTAACATCATTAATATATGAAACCCCTTGTTGAAGTTTACTTATACGCTCTTTATTTGAATCAAGGCCGTTTACAATAAAACCTTTCTTCGCGAACTCTAAAGCAATGGGAAGCCCCACATACCCCAACCCAACAACAGTTATAACGGCTTTTTTATCATTAATTTTAGTCCTTAACCTGGAATAAACATTTGTTTTTTTGTGTTTCATTATCGTCTTCCTATCCCATCGTATTTAAAACCTAAATTTCTAAGTTTAGCTGAATCATAAATATTACGGCCATCCAAAACAGCGGGATGCTTCATAACACTTTTTACCCGATCCCAGTCCACCTCTTTAAACTCGTTCCATTCCGTAACAAGTATAACACAATCAGCATCCTGCGCCGCGTCGTAAACATCTTTACAGTAAACTACTTTATCACCTATTTCCTGCTTAAATTTCTCCATAGCTTCCGGATCAAAAACTTTTACCTTTGCTTTTTCTTTTAAAAGGCTTTTTACAATATCCATGGAAGGCGCTGACCTGATATCATCTGTATGGGGTTTAAAAGCTAACCCCCAAACTGCTATGGTTTTATCCGACAGGTTCCATAACATTTCTTCCACTTTTCCGATTACACGGTCTTTTTGCTCTTGATTAATTTTTTCAACTTCTTTTAATAATCCAAACGAATAACCAAGTTTTTCAGAAATATGGATAAAAGCTTTTATGTCTTTCGGAAAACATGATCCGCCGAAGCCAACACCCGCTTTTAAAAAATGTCTGTTTATCCGCGAATCCAGTCCAATCCCTTCAGCCACATCGTTAACATCAGCTCCTGTTCTATCACATAAATTACTTATAGCATTAATAAAAGAAATTTTTGTAGCTAAAAATGAATTTGAAGCATGTTTAATAATCTCCGCGCCTTTTATGTCCGAAACCACTATCTTTGTCTCAATGGGAGCATAAAGTTCTTTTAACATGGATTCCGCTTTTTTTGATTCAACACCAATTACAATCCGGTCCGGATTCATGAAATCTTCTATGGCAGAACCCTCCCGTAAAAACTCTGGATTAGATGCTATATCAAATTCACAACCATTTTTCTTGAATGTATTTATGGTCTTTTTTATCCATTCACTCGTTTCAACCGGAACAGTACTTTTTTCCACAACAAGCTTATAGGAATCTATGTGTTCGGCGATAATTCGTGAAACCTTTTCAACTCCCGTAAGATCCGCACTGCCATCATCTCTTGATGGTGTTCCAACACAAATAAAAATTATTTCAGAATCTTTAACACCAAACTCTATATCCGAACTAAATGCTAACCGGCCATTTTCTTTGTTTTTCTTAACTAATTCTTCAAGCCCGGGTTCGTATATCGGGATTTTATCACTTTTGCTCAATAAATCAACTTTCTCCGTATCATTATCCACACAAATAACCTGATTGCCTAAATCTGCTAAACAGGCACCGGTCACTAACCCGACATAACCCGCGCCAATTATTGTTAACCTCATAATGCCCCTTATTTATCGTATTTTTTGTTAAAAAATAAGAAGTAATTATACCATATAGATATTTATCCCGCAATAGAACCTACTGGTTTTTGACTTCAATAAAAAACCCTTATGTTATGCCCTTTTTGTTTCTATTTTAAAGAAGTTCTTCTCTACAAATCCCGGGATAATCTTCCATAATAAATGGTACGTAATCTAATAGATACAATAAGGGGATATGCCGCTTAAACATACCCCCCCTTATTTCTTAAAAAATCTGTTTTATAAAACATCTGAACCCGGGCGCAAAGATCCCGGTTTGCGCCGGCTGAAACTCCTGTCCAATCCGATCTGTAAATCTGGAAACGCTTTTATCTTAAATGCCAACCATAGCGTATATTGGTCTTTAAAAAAACGGCTACCTTCAACATTATAGCTAAATTCAACTTCCCAACAATGCAAATCCCTTGTCACAGTAAACTGTTGTTCTTCTATTATTCTTTGCTGAACATCAAACCGTTCATATATACCAAAACGCCACTTTTTGTTCGGTTCCCACCTCGCATCAAACGTAAACGCGTTTCTGGGATTAGGCAGTTTTTTTTCATATCTGTATCCCATTGCCAGCCTAAACCAGTCAACAGGATTCATTGAGCCTTCAAGGTACCCTTCTTTAATTGCCAGGTTTTTCCTCTGAACTTCCATACGTCCATCAACAAAAAGCCAATCATAGGGTCTAACTTCCAAATCAAAAGTAACGTCACTGAACCTGCCATGTTTACGATAAGGACCGTCTTTAACAGCTATCCATTTATTTTTTTGCAAATCATAATTATAATCCGCGGATATAATGAGCCTTACAAGATCTACCACTTCTACATTTTCTCCGGAAGATTTCTTAGTCTGAAGTTTATTCTCAAGCGATAACGTTAAATTGTTCTGCTTTGCTAACCCGTCTATTCCATCCATCTGGTATAATTCGTTGCTATATATATTTGGCTGTTCAATATGACTGTATGTAAGACTTGGCGCCACAATATGCCTGATTTTGTTAATATCCAATCCCAGAAAATTAGTAGAAAAATCAAAAATACGAAAAAAACGGGACGACAAATTAACTCCTCCTGCAAGCGTATTACGGCAAACCATCTGATAATCCTTCTTTGTCCGGCTGTAGATAGTTTCCTCAAAAGAACCAAACGGAGTCATTTTAAAAAGTATTAAATTTATTGGCCATGATATTCTATTAACTGCGTCAAGCCTGTTGACAATTTCACATGGATTGGATTTGTTCGAATACTGTTTATCAAACATTGTCATTAAATATGATGAACTAAAATATAACGGCCAGTTTCCTATTTGCTGTTCCGGCACTTCAAATTTCATCTCAGGCTGACGCTGAACTATTGTCTCAAATTTATGAAACCGGGCATTCGCAGAAATCTCCATTAAATAATTTTCCTGAGCGTTTGTAATAGAAACATAATTCTGCGGAATTGTTGAACTTTCGGTATATTCATTATAGAAATAGTCCTCTAAAAAATACTCATCACTATATTTATTAAATTCCATCATTCCAACTATGGAAGGGTCAAACTCAACCCGATGTTTCCATTGAAACATACGCCTGTTTACTGTTTTAACTTTTTTACCCTGTTCCCGTTTCTTTTGATCCGGCCATTCATCACGAAAAGGAGTCGGATCATAAGTACCTTTACCATTCTGGTCGACAAAATACATACGATAAAATCCGTCTCCCCATCCGGGAGCTCCTACATCTTTCATGCGGTAATAAGCAGTCAACCCTTCCGCAAAACCTTTTTTACTCCGATAATCAAAAAGGCCGTCAACCCGGCTCTCTCCAACAATATACTGTCTCCAGGCTGAAAGAAGAAAATAACCCCAGTCAGTGCTTTGTCCCGGTATAAACTGAACTTTTGCTCTGCTTTGAATAATCGGATGGCAATAGTATGGAAACCATAGGACAGGAATATCTTTGATATAAAAACAAACGTTCTTAGCTATAATTTTATCGTCGGGGAAAACTCTTACTTCTGAAGCTTTTATCCTATAATGCGGAATATCAAGATCACAAGTTGTAACATATCCATTTCTGAAAACAAATTCGTTGTCACCAACACGCGCGCTCTCTTTTGCCTCTCCAAACCACGGAAACGCATCAATCTCAGCGTTAAAAGCCTGGCCTTTTTTAAGCGCAAAATCATATCGAACGCGTTCACCTGTAATTGTACCGTTAGGATCAACTATTTTAACACGTCCTCGACACAAAGCTTTTCGTGTTTTTGTATTAACCTCTATACTATCACAGGTAAGTTTTGTTTCTCCGTATGTTACGACAACATTACCTTTTGCTATAATCCTGCCGTCTTCTTCAAAATACTCAACCTTATCTCCGTCAACAATAATACGCTCACCGGGTTTCATTAACTTGTTTATCCCTTCATCTTCTGCCCGGCACAGATCAAAACTAAAAAAGAATACTGCGCTTAAAAACACCGAAACCCATATTAATAGAAACCTGATTTTTCGCAATACCCCATCCCTTCTATTAACGTATTAATAAAATGAAAAACAAATTATGTCCAGTATAACACACAATTAAAAAATTTGAATATAAATTTTAATATGTAATGGACAAGCACAGTGGCCTATCCCTACATCCTGCATAAACAAACCGGTGTAACTGGCCAACCGGCTAACTGGCTAACCGACTACGCCCCGCATACAACATTTTTTCCTTTACGTTTAGCCCGATAAAGAGCGGCATCAGCATTTTCGATTAAGCTGTTTACATCCTCACCGTCTTTAGGGAAAGTTGAGATGCCTATACTTACCGTTGTTTTTATTTTTTTACCAAACGCGTCAATTTCATTAACACCCACAGCATTACGTAAACGTTCGGCCACGGTTAATGCAAGTTTTTTTGTAGTTTCTGGAAGCACAACACAAAACTCTTCTCCGCCGTATCTCGCTACCATATCAACTTCACGAACAGAACACTTTAATCTCTCGGATATTTTTTTCAGAACCGTATCCCCGACCAAATGCCCATGTGTATCATTACACTTCTTAAAATTATCAACATCAACCATTCCTATGGAAAATTTAAGCCCTAAACGTCTTGCCCTGTCAACCTCTTCTTCAAGCCTGTCCATAAGGTATCTCCTCAGATAAACCTCCGTAAGGCCATCAATAATTGAAAGTTTCTGCACCTGTTCATATAACTCCACTTTCCTTAATTCCAAGGCAATCTGCGGGATAAGAATACTAAACCTGTTGTAAGCGTTTTTTGATATACCTTCGATTGCCAATACTGCTGAAAGCTTGTCTCCCACAAAAAGCGCAACCATCATAAACGTATCCGCGCCGATATTAAGCCTTTTAAACAAATCTTTGTTATTCTCTCTTTCGACAAAAAAGGGTTTGAAATCCGTTTCGCCTGCGTATTCAACAACCTTGTCATACATAAGTAATGTCTCAGGATTTTCACTATACTTTTCATCTCCGCTGCTTTTCGATATCCCCCGGATAAAAGAACCGTTATTAAATGTTAAAAGGTGAGTTGTTTTTGACATAAAGTTTTCTTCAAGAAAATCGAACAAAATATCCAACAGCTCTTTAAATTTTAATGCCGGCGCTAGTTTTTTTGTAATCTCGTAAAGCCTTGAAATACGGCTCAATTCATTTTCCGATTTCCTGCCCGTGCGGTTTATTTCTTCTAATTCGCCCACGATATCATTATACCCGCGCTGACGCGCTAAAATATCAAACCGATAATACATTACAAATGCCGTATACAAAGATTTCACAATATAGCAACCACCGATAATCGCGCCGATGACAACCATAAAAACAATTATATCAACAACGTCTAAAATGCCGATAACCGCGTAAAATATAAAAAATACCAAATTAAATGCCACAAGTCCGGCTGCAATCGGTAATTCTACGGTAAAGGGAACAATAATAAATATCAACGGAATCATGAAAAGAGCCAGATATTCATCTCCACGCGGAAAATTGTGCATTATCCAGCTAAACAGCATTAATGCAAAATTCAAACCGAAAATTATTATCGGTTTTATTCTAAACATACCCGGTTCTTTCCTTCCGCTTTAGCTTTGTATAAACGTTCATCAGCCTTTCGGACAATATCTTCCTTAGTTTTACCATCTTCCGGAAAAACCGCGACACCAACCGAAAGTGTAACAAAACATTTTTCTCTTCGCAAAATCACAGGATTATTGCTTATTTCTTTTCTAATTTCTTCCGCGAGTTTCAGCGCCTCTTTCTTTTTTAAATTAAGTGCCAAAAAAGCGAACTCTTCTCCGCCATACCTGGCGACAATATCACCAGCTGAAGATTTAGTTTTCAGTTTACGTCCAATCTTTTTCAAAACAGTATCACCTGAAATATGCCCGTAATTATCATTAAAACTCTTAAAATCATCAATATCCATCATAAAAATCGCGAAAGAACTGCCGCCAAACAAAGCTCTTTTAATTTCTTCATCCACCCTTTCCATAAAATAGCGGTAAACATAAAGGCCGGTAAGACTGTCTCTTATGGCCAATTCTTCTGTCTGGCAATAAAGCCTCGCGTTTTCAACCGCAACAGCGGCAAGTTCCCCAATAATATCAATAATCCTTAATTCATGCTGGCTAAAAGCAGCTTCACGCGGAGAATCCACACGTAAAAAACCCAAAACACGGCTTTCAATTATCAAAGGTTTAATCATTAAAGAGACAGCGTCATCATCCATATTTTCCGTGTTCACTGAAAACCTGAAATCCTTTTTAATATCTTTAACCAAAAGGCTTTTCATGTTTTCATGCACCCATTTGTTAAACATATCGCCTTTTCCGCAAGTAAAACTTTTACGTTTTTTTCCTTTAGCTGAGCAGGATAAAGAAAAATTTTTCGTAAGAGGGTTTCTTTCAAAAAATAATATCCTGGTATCCTTATCAAACACCCGAAACGTTTCTTCAGTTACAATCCTTATGATTTCGTCACCTGAAAGAGACAAACTCAGGTTATCAGCTATACTTTTAAGCTTTAAAAGGCTCTCTATCTTTTCGTTCATGGCTGAAACTTCCGCGTTTCTGTTTTTAAGGTGTTCCCTCAAAAGATTCATATCTTCCTGTATCTTTTCGTTTGAAACAGTATATTCCTGCTCTGCGATACCAATTTTTTTTGATACGGAATACCCGATAAAACTGCTTAGAAAAAAGGCCAGGATAAAAACACTATAATAGTAGGGATCTAAGTCTGTAATAGAATCATATAGGAATATCATTGCGGCAAGAAAAGAAACCAATCCGCCGAAAACACCGAACAGGCTCCAAAAAAACATAACAACAAGACTCATCATTATTATTATTCCTATAACAATAAGCTCAAGATGCTGAAAATAACTTCCTAAAAAAGGCACAATTTTATTGAGACCGTATAACAACCCTATAAAAAGGACAGTTACAGCAATTCTGAGGAGATTTCTTTGAGTGAAGGGGGTCATGAAAAAACTCGAATTTTGTTAAACAATCGTTTTTTCTGTCGTTTTATCAAAAAAATGAACTTTACTCATATCAAAAACAATATCCATATCCTGGTTAATCTGAGGGTCTGCGTCGCCGGAAACCCTGGCAACCAGCACATTACGTCCGGTATTCATATGGATATAAACATCTGATCCTAAATGTTCAACAACTTCACATGTTATTGTAACAATATTCTCAGGCGGAGCTTCTGAAACAAAAAGTTTGTCATATATATCTTCGCTGCGCACACCCAGAATAAGATCTTTACCGACATAATCCTCAAGCGCTTTAAACATACCTTCAACTATTTTTATTCTGAAATTACCTTCATCAAAATAAAGTTTTCCTTCTTTTTTCAGAATCCTGCCATTCAGAAAATTCATGGGCGGAGCGCCAATAAAACTAGCAACAAATTTATTTATCGGAGAATTATATACATTTGTAGGAGTGTCTATTTGCTGAACAATCCCGTCTTTCATCACAACTATCCTGTCCCCCAAAGTCATAGCTTCTGTCTGATCATGCGTAACATAGATCATGGTAGCCTGGAGCTTTATATGCAGCCTGTGCAGTTCCGTCCTCATCTGTACCCTAAGTTTAGCATCAAGGTTGCTCAAAGGTTCATCAAAAAGAAAAACCATTGGTTTACGAACAATAGCCCTGCCAACAGCTACTCTCTGTCTTTGACCACCTGAAAGTTCCCTTGGTTTTCTATGAAGCAGTTTTTCCAGGCCTAATATACCTGCAGCTTCCCTGACTCTTGAATCAATCTCATCTTCAGGATATTTTTTTAGTCTCAGGCCAAATGCCATATTTTCATAAACCGTCATATGAGGATACAGCGCGTAGTTTTGAAACACCATGGCAATATCCCTGTCTTTTGGCGGAACATTATTCACTCTTCTGTCTCCTATATAGATATCTCCTCCGGAAACTGTTTCTAATCCTGCGATTAACCTTAAAGTTGTTGACTTACCGCAGCCGGAAGGGCCTACAAGAACTATAAACTCCTTGTTTTCAACTCCGAAACTTACATTATTAACAGCAACCACGCCGCCGGAAAAAGACTTAACCACATTTCTTAGACTTACTTGTGCCATATTACCGCCTTTACTATATTTAAATATGTGTTTTATATACAATAATTACTGCAAAATGTCAATACTCTATCTTCAAAATCGTACAGTTCAGACAACATCACAATAAGCACACACTACGAACAAAAGTATCCTATTAAATCCGAAAGTTTTTCTTTAAGCTTAGTTCTATGCACTATCATGTCTATCAAACCATGTTCCAGCAAAAATTCAGAACTCTGAAAACCTTCCGGAAGCTCTTGCTTTATAGTTTGTTCAATAACTCTAGGTCCGGTAAAACCTATAAGAGCCCTTGGTTCAGCCACTATCACATCACCTAAAGAAGCAAAACTTGCCATAATACCAGCCATCGTCGGATTAGTAAGAACTGAAAGAAACAACCCACCCTTCTTATTTAACCGGTCAAGCGCTGCGCTTGTCTTTGCCATCTGCATAAGAGAGATAAGCCCCTCATACATCCTGGCTCCACCACCTGAACCGGAAATAACAATTAAAGGTATTCCCTCTTTTTCGGAAAGTTCTATTAATCTTGTAATTTTTTCACCAACTACCGACCCCATAGAACCCATAATAAAACGTGAATCCGTAACTCCTAAAGCAACTCTTTTTCCATTAATAAGTCCTTCACCCGTAACCGCCGCGTCTTTTAATCCCGTAACTTTCTGATCTTTTTTTATTTTAGTAGGATAATCACTTGGGCCTTTAAACTTTAAAGGATCCACGCTTGTCATATCCCGACAAGTTTCTTTAAATGTCCCCGGATCCAATATCGCTTCAACTCTTTCATACGCGCCCATTCTGAAATGATAATCACATTTTGAACATATTTTGCAATTGGCGTTCAGCGTCTTGTTATACAGCATCTCCCCGCAATCAGGACATTTTGTCCATAATCCCCCGGGAATTTCCTTTTTTTTGTCTTTGCCGAATATAGGTTTTTTTGAAAAGAATACCATATTTTTATATTCACCTCTCAACTTAAAACCAGAGTTTTGCCCCTAACACAATATCAACTTTCAAACTTATTTATCACAAGCCCGGTAAGAAGTTTCGGATAAAAGTATGTTGATTTCTGCGGCATCATTTCTCCCAACTCAGCTACAGCTTTGAGCTGATCCACTCGTGTGGGATTAAGAAAAAAAGCCGCCATATGACTGCCGTTTTTTACTATCCGTTCCGCGTCTTCCGGTCTTCGCATATATGTAATATTTCCCTCAAGATTATCAACAGCCAATATTTTATTTAATACAGCTGAATGTAAAACGCTCACGTCCAAAGTTTTCCATTCAAGAGCTTTATTGTCGGGAATAAGGCTTAACAGCTTTCCCTTGTTTTTAGGTTTCATATAAAAATAATCTTTTCCATTGAAAAAACCAAATACATTATCCTGAAAAACTTCTTTGTTAAGATTATCAAACAATTCCGTAAGACTAACACATTTTTTAACATCAAAATAAACTTCCAATTTTGATAAAAGTTTTTCTTTCTCATCCTCGGGCATAACTTTAACCACTCTGTGGGTCGCAAGCACTGTTAAATCACTGTTTTCAGATAAATCCGTAAAATACATCATTACATAATCAGAGCTTCCGTCATATCCCGGTTCTTTCCTTCGCATATTCCTATACGTTTTAGCAACTTCATATCTGTGGTGCCCATCAGCAATAAAAGCCTTTTTATCTTTCATCGCGTTAACAATAACATCAATTGAGTTTTCATCCTGTAAGCGCCAGAATTTATGCGTTCCGTCATCTGCGGTAATATTAATAACCGGATCTGATTTTTTTATATTTGCTGTTATTACATCATTAATAATACCATCCGTATCTTCATACAACGAAAATATCGGGCTCAGGTTTGCTTTAACCTGTTTTATCAAATTCATTCTGTCAGCTTTAGGTTTGGCTAACGTATACTCATGCGGTAAAACAGGATCTTTTCCCGTTTCTCCGATCTTCATAAGGCATATAAACCCTATCCTTTTATGTGTTTTTCCATTACATTCATATTCTTGTACATATATGTATATTGCCGGTTTATCATCTCTTACAATAACACCCTGGTTTTCCCAATTTTTTAAATTCTCTTTCGCGCGCGTGTAAACATTGTTTTTATCATCATCTCCATTCTGGGACTTTCCCAGAATAAGCCTTATAACATTATATTCGTTTTTCGCATACAACGCATCTTTCATTTCTTCTGGAATAACATCATACGGCGGAGCAACTACGTTCAAATAATCTCCGCCTATTTTTTCCTGATTGTAAACTAATCCTTTGAAGGGTTTTATTTCTGCCATTGTACCAACTTTCTTGCTATTATTCCGGCAATTACTCCGGTAAAATTGAAAAATATATCATCTAAACTGGCCTCTCGGGTAGGAATAAAATGTTGTACCAGTTCAATTAAAATACCATATCCGCCACTTAATATCAATGTAAATAAAACAATCCTCTGCATTGATAACACTTGTTCATAAGAAAAAGCCTTCATAACTAAAAATGCCAACACAAAATATTCAATGAAATGCGCTAGTTTATCAATATTGTTTACACTAGACAAGTTTCCCGCGTTAAAAGTTATAACCGCAAACAAAAAAATAATAAGTGCCCAAACAAAACTGGGCACCCACATAATTACTTTTCGATTTGCTCTATCAAAAACTCTCATATTATTTACAACCAGCACATTTTTCACTTTTACCGCACGGCGCGGGCTGCTTTGCTGAATCTTTATAATCCGTCTGATAAAACCCTTTACCTTTGAATATTATTCCCGCGCCGGTGCTAATCAGCCTTTTAGCAGCCGCGTCGCATTTCGGGCAATTCCTAAGCGATTCATCTGTAATATTCTGGAACACTTCAAACTGAGTTTTACAACTTGTACATTCATAATCATATGTCGGCATTTTCTTATCCTCCAATTTATTAACGTGTAACGTGTTACATGCAGCGCGTAACGTCAAAATCCGCTTTAATAAGCGGATTTTGACCCTATTTAAACATCTCTTTCATTTTATCAACAAAACCTTTTGCCATAACAATGGGTTTTTTATCAAAGGTTTCGTCAAACTTTTTCAACATAGTTTTCTGGTACGCGTTAATGTTTTTTGGGATTTCAACATCAACTCTTACTAATTGGTCGCCTTTGCCTCTCCCGTCAAGCCGTGTGATACCTTTACCTTTAAGCCTGAATACATACCCGGACTGGGTACCAGGAGTAATCACTAACGAAACATCTCCATCTATGCCCGGTACGTTTATTTCATCACCCAAAACCAGCTGCGCGAATGATACCGGCACCCTGCACAAAAGATCATACTCGCGCCGTGAAAAAAACTTGTGTTCTTTTACAACAATTAAAAGATATAAATCTCCCGCAGGCCCGCCGTTTGGCCCGGCTTCACCTTCACCGGAAAGCCTCAACCTTATACCGGTATCAACACCCGGAGGAACTGTTGCTGTAATTTTTTTTGAAACCTCTTTGCGTCCGGTTCCACCGCACTCAACGCAGGGTTCTTTTATTATTTCTCCCTGCCCATGACAAGCATCACAAGTACGCGAAATACTAAAAAACCCGCTGGACTGCCTTACTTGCCCGGCCCCACCGCACCTTCCGCATGTTACCTTACCCGTACCCGGTTTTGCACCGGAACCTTTACAATTTGAACAACCCGCATACTTTCTGATTTTAATCTCTTTGCTTGTACCTTTAACTGCTTCCAAAAAATCCAGTTTAAGCCTATATTCCAGATCTCTGCCGCGTTGTGGCCCGCGCCGCGATGACTGGCCGCCAAATCCAAAAATACCTTCAAAGATATCGCCAAACGCGCCGCCAAAAACTTCTCTGAAAATATCTGACGGGTCATGAAACCCGCCTCCAGCACCATATTGAAACGCTGATTCCCCAAACTGATCGTATTGCCGCCTTTTAGCCGGATCGCTAAGCGCCTCATAGGCATGCGATATTTCTTTAAACGTCTCTTCTGCTTCTTTATTTCCCGGGTTTTTATCCGGGTGATATTTTACAGCACGTTTTCTATATGCTTTTTTAATTTCTTCAGGAGAAGCATCCCTCGCCACTCCCAAAAGTTCGTAATAATCTTTACTCATTATAGTCCGTTAGTTTATCGATCGTGTTTTGCGTTCCACACTGCATGTTTAACCATGTGCATGGGACAATCAACACCCGTATAGGGGCACGGCATGCCGTGCCCCTACAAACATGCCATGCCCCAACAATGGTACCGTGTCATTTTTTATCTTTATCGTCGTCTACTTTATAATCTGCGTCAACGACGTCTTCTTCGTTCTTTTTCTCTTCCGCGCCGGGAGTCTGCCCGCCTTGAGCCTCACCCTGCGCTCCGGCACCCTGCTGCGCCTGAGCCTGCGCCGCTTTATAAACTTCTTCCGACAATTTATGACTCACCTTCTGAAGTTCTTCCTGCGCTTTTTTTATCTCATCAATGTTTTCAGAAGTAAGCGCTTTTTTAGCCGCTTCAGCCGCTTCACCTATTTTTTTCTTTTCGTCATCAGAAACTTTATCGCTATAATCTTTGACTGCTTTCTCAGTAGCATATATCAAGTTGTCCAGCATATTACGCGCTTCAATAAGCTCTTTTCTTTTTTTATCTTCTGCTTCATGTTCTTTAGCCTCATTTTTCATACGCTCTATTTCATCTTTAGACAATCCGCTTGAAGATTCTATGCGTATTGATTGTTCCTTTCCTGTAGCTTTATCCTTTGCCGACACATGGACAATACCATTCGCGTCAATATCAAAAGAAACTTCAATCTGCGGAATACCTCTCGGCGCCGGCGGAATGCCGACCAAATCAAACCGTCCAAGCGTTCGGTTTCCTGAAGCCATTTCCCTTTCCCCCTGAAGAACATGTATTGACACAGCTGTCTGATTATCCGCCGCAGTTGAGAAAATCTGGCTCTTCTTGGTAGGTATAGTTGTATTCCTTTCAATAAGTTTTGTCATAACACTACCAAGCGTTTCAATGCCCAAAGACAACGGTGTAACATCAAGAAGCACAACGTCAGAAAGCCCTTCATCTCCGCTTAACACGCCTCCCTGTATTGCCGCTCCGATAGCAACAACTTCATCCGGGTTAACTCCTTTATGAGGTTCTTTTCCAAAAATTTCTTTAACAATTTCCTGCACTTTCGGCATACGCGTCTGCCCGCCGACAAGAATAACTTCATCAATATCACCCGCAGAATATCCTGCATCTCTAAGCGCGCTATAACACGGTTTTTTTGTCTTTTCAACAAGCGCGTCTACCAACTGTTCAAGTTTCGCGCGGGTAAGCGACATTGTTAAATGTTTCGGCCCGGAAGAATCCGCTGTTATAAACGGCAAATTAATCTCTGTCTGCATATTTGAAGAAAGCTCGCATTTTGCTTTTTCCGCGGCTTCTTTTAAACGCTGCAAAGCCATCTTATCTTTACGAAGATCTATGCCGTTGTCTTTTCTAAACTCTTCAGCTATCCAGTTCATAACTTCCTGGTCAAAATTGTCACCGCCAAGATGCGTATCACCGTTAGTAGCTTTAACTTCAAAAACACCTTCACCCACATCAAGTATAGAAATATCAAAAGTTCCGCCGCCAAGATCGAATATGGCAATTTTTTCATTCTTTTTCTTTTCCAGGCCGTAAGCCAAACTTGCGGCAGTCGGTTCATTAATTATTCTCAAAACCTTAAGCCCGGCTATTTCACCAGCATCCTTAGTCGCCTGCCTCTGTGAATCGTTAAAATACGCCGGCACCGTGATAACAGCTTCCGTAACTTTTTCTCCCAAATAATCTTCCGCAGTTTGTTTCATTTTCTGCAAAATCATGGCAGAAATCTGCGGTGGAGTATATTTTTCACCGTGTGCTTCTACCACAACATTACCTTTTGAATCTTCCGTAACTTTATACGGAACAATTCTTTCTTCTTCCGCGACTTCAGAATGTTTTCTCCCCATAAACCTTTTAATACTAAATACGGTATTATCTGAATTTGTCACTGCCTGGCGTTTTGCAGGCTGTCCGACAAGCTTTTCTCCTGTTTTAGTAAACGCTACTACACTCGGAGTAGTTCTTGTGCCCTCGGCATTTGGTATAACTTTAGGTTCTTTACCTTCCATTACCGCTACACAGGAATTAGTAGTTCCTAAATCAATTCCTATAATTTTTCCCATTTTTACCTCCTTAATAATTCTTAAATCTTCCTTATTCAATCCAAAATTAATTCAAAAGTTTTTCCATAGATTTTAACCTGCATTTCCATCAGTTTTCAAGTTTATTACAAACTTTACAACAGCTCTTCCGTTTCCTCGGCATCCGGAACATCTTCTGCTGTGTTCTTCGCAACCTTCACCTGAGCCGCGCGCAAAAGCCTGTCATTTAAAACATAGCCGGCCCGCATCTCTTCAAGTATCATTCCATCCGGATGATCTGCAGTTTCAACGGCTAAAACAGCTTCATGAAAATGCGGATCAAATTGTTTGACATCTGTTTCAATTTTTTTAACGCCTCTATCTTCCAGCACTTTATGAAACTCTTTCTGAACAAGCTTAATCCCATCCATAACAGCTTCTTTATCTTCCGCTTTATCCATTGCGGCAAGCGCCATATCAAAGTTATCTACTATGGAAAAAAGCTGCGCAATAATACTTTCATTTGCAAACTTTAAATAGTCTTCCTTTTCCTTCTGCATCCGCCGCCGCGTATTTTCATATTCAGCATGCACTTTAAGCCACTTGTTATAATAATCGTCACGTTCGCCGGATTTTTGTTTTAGCGCCTCGAATTCTTCTTCTGAGATCTTAACTGTACCTTTCTTTTTTCTTTTCTCATCTTTATCGTTCATGTTTCCCCCGTCAGTTAATTAATCTCTTCAAGTTTTGAACTTATTAACTCCCCCAGACAACTCACAACACGCATCGCATGCCCATAATCCATCCTGGTGGGACCGATTACACCTATTCTCCCAACTGTTTTGTTCCTTAAGCTATAACCGCACGTTATAACGCTACAGGAATTAAGCATTTCATTTTTGTTTTCATTGCCAATATAAACTCTAATCCCCTCATAGGGAAGCTCCTGCCGCATAAAACTTGCCAATCCTTCACGCTCTGAAAACATCTGATACAAATTCCGGGTAACATTGATGTTATCTGAGCTTGCTGCGTCCATAAAATAATTCAACCCTTCCCAATACAACTCGTTTTCATCATAATCTTTAACAACAGAATCTAAAACCAGAAGTGCATCTTGTACGGATTGAAGAAACTCATTGTTATGCTCATAAAACGGCATATTCCGAACAGTATCTTTTAACCCCTGTAAAACACAAGATAAAGATGACTCGTTATAGTTTTCATTAATAAAATTTGATACCCGAAGAAGCTCTGTTTTTGAAACATCTCTATCCAGCTCTATAACATAATTTTTAACATCATTGGACATCATGACAATAATTGCGAGAATAGTTTGGGGTTTAATTTTCACCAACTCAATTTGTTTCAAATAAAAATTTTCAATACCAGGCAATAAAACAACACCGGCACTTTGCAATTCACGGCTTATTAAAAAAG
The DNA here is from genome assembly GCA_043812935.1 of Candidatus Omnitrophota bacterium. Lineage (GTDB taxonomy): Bacteria > Omnitrophota > Gorgyraeia > Tantalellales > Tantalellaceae > JBDRNE01. The sequence continues at coordinate 8,631 of JBDRLO010000043.1, read as the reverse complement.
AAGTTTTAGTCATTATTTCTTTGATCGTTTCTATCTTACGGTTATACTCACCCGCCAATCTTTCGGACTCTTTTTGTTCCGCATTTATATGAGACTTAACCATATCAACATACTGCCTATACCCTGAATCGGTCGGAACTCGTCCCGCTGAAGTATAAGGATGTTCTATATAGCCTTCATCTTCAAGTTCAGCCATGATATTTCTGACAGTAGCGCTGGATATATCCATAACCTGCGCCACGATTTTGGAACTCACAGGAATAGCCGTAGATATATAGGAATGCACTATATGCCCTAAAACACGGTTTTTTCTTTGTTCTTTATTATTATGATGCATATTTAATCCTAAAAATCTTTATTTAGCACTCTGCTCACTTGAGTGCTAAATTATAACACCGTCCAATTTTTTGTCAACCCAAAAGTAATGTCCATCCCCTACTTTCCGGACAAACGGCCTTTTAACGCTTTAAACACAGCATATTTTACCTTTTTAGGAACATACGCGCTGACAAAAACACCATTTTCACGATATTCTTCGCATTTTACTGTACCATTTTCACATATCAGTTTCTTCAATGCATAATGTTTATGCGGGATAACCAACTCAATATCTTCCATTTCCTTATTAATGACCTGCACTAACCTGTCCTTAAACTGAGAAAGACCTGTCTTTTTTAAAGCTGATAATATTAAGGGATTAGAAAAATTCCTTGCTATACGTTTTTGGGTTAGCTCATCCGGAACTTTATCTGCCTTATTAAGTATTGTAAAAATCGGCTTATCTTTTACACCCAACTCTTCTAAAACTTTAAAAACAGCTGTTTTTTGTTCCTCAATACACGGATCACTAATATCAACAACATGAAACAAAACATCCGCGTGCACAACTTCTTCAAGCGTAGCCTTAAAACTTTCAATAAGGTGATGCGGCAAATCATGAAGAAAACCTACTGTATCAGAAATAACCGCTGTCTGATTATTCGGAAGAGAAATCTTTCTTACAACCGGATCCAACGTACTGAAGAGCTGGTTTTTTGCTGTAACGTGCCCTTCTGTTACAGCATTAAAAAACGTGGATTTCCCCGAATTCGTATAACCGCAAAGCGCGGCCGTTAAAAGCGAAAACTTTTCCCGCTGTTTACGTCTCACCTGACGCTGACGCGAAATATCTTTTAAAAGCTTTTTTAATTTTCCGATTCTTTCGCGAATACGCCGCCGGTCAACTTCCAGTTTTTGTTCTCCGGGGCCTCTTGTCCCAATACCTCCGCCAAGCCTTGAAAGCTCTATCCCGCGGCCGCTTAATCTCGGCAAAAGATAAACAAGCTGCGCTAGTTCAACCTGAACTTTCCCTTCATTTGACGCAGCTCTGCGCGCAAATATATCAAGGATAAGCTGCGTCCTATCAATTGTTTTTGTTTTTATTATGTTTTCCAGATTTTTCTGCTGGGAAGGAGAAAGATCATCGCTGAAAATAACTACATCCGCTTCTAATTCCGCTGCAATTATAGCCAGTTCTTCAACTTTACCGCTGCCAATAAAAAAATCAGCCGTTAACATTTTCCTGCGGCAGACAATACTATCAACAATTTCTACTCCGGAAGATTCTGCGAGCCGTTTAAGTTCCTCTTCTTTGGCTTCGGCTTTCCAGGAACTTTTGCCATCACAAAAAACCGTAACTAAAACAGCTCTTTCCTTTTTGTCCTCTGTTGACTTCATAATCATATCATGCCTTTAACCAAAGATATAACTTCTTCAGATGATATTGCCCGCATACAGGACGTAACATTTCCATCAAGACACTTCTTCTTGTCTTCCAAACGATATTCCGGATAATAATGACACGGCCCGCATTTAAAATCTTTTCTAATCACTTTATAGGCCCCTTTACCAATAGGCCCTGTATGCGCAGGATCACTCGGCCCAAAAAGCCCTGTCAGCGAAGCACCAAGCGCTCTCGTAAGATGCAAAATACCCGTATCCAAACTTAAAACACCTTTGGCTTTTTTAATAAGATACGCTGCTTCCCAAATATTTCTTCCGATAAAAACATTCACCTTCTGCAAATTCCCGCATGCTTTAAAAATATCATCTATTACTTTTTTATCGTTATTGCTTCCTGTAATAAAAACGTTTTTGCCACTTGCCGTAATAAAATTTATAACTTCAGCAAACTTTTCCGGCTGCCATGCGCGTAACGGCAGGTATTCAGTGCATCCGGGATGAACAACAAAATAATCGCCATGAGATTTAAGCTCGTTATCCATGCCGGATCTTAAATCTTCCAAAACATTTTCCGGGAACCAGAAATTCATTGTAAAATCAGACACTGAAATTTCCGCATTTAAAAAATCCCTCAGCAGGAAAAGCTGGTTTTCTATAACATGCATTTTATATGAATATTTCTTTTTTTTGTCCATCAGATTTGAACATTCATACCCATCATAACCAATCTTTAAAGTATCTTTACCCGTAACATCATACGCAAACTGCATGTATTCACGGTTTGATTCAAGCACAAAACACATATCATATTTATTCTTTTTAATTTGCCGGTTAAACAGGAACTTTCGCACCGCACGAGCAACTTTACGATATTTCCGATACACATACAGTTTATCAATATACTTATTGCCTTTTACGGCAAACTCGGCGTGCGGTGACACAACAAAATCTATTGCCGTTTGAGGAAACATAGTTTTAAGCTTACGCACCAAAGGCGTAGCCATTAAAACATCGCCGATATTGCCTATCCTGACAACTAAAATTCTCTGCATTTTTTTTGCCCTATTCTGCTTTATTTACGATTTCGTCCGCGACCAAAGCCGCATCCCTATCCGCGTCAATCCACTCAATACGGTTATCCGACCTGAACCACGTCAACTGCCTTTTAGCATACCGGCGTGTATTCTTTTTAAGTTCTTCTTCGGCTTTTTCAAAGCTAATTTCACCATCCAGGTACGCCGAAACTTCCTTTATTCCAAGCGCCCTGGCCGCGGTAAGGCTAAGTTTTCTTGTTCTAAGTTTTTCAATTTCAGCCACAAGACCTTCACGAAACATTTTATCAACTGTATTCTCAATTCGTTCGTAAAGCATTTTTCGGGGAAGGCTTAACCCAAACATCCGGCAATCATAGTTTTCAGTGATGCCGCGCGTTTCACTTTTTTTCTCCTGCATTGTTTTCCCTGTAAGCTTAAATATTTCAAGCGCGCGTACAATCCTGCGCAGGTCATTGGAATGAAGCCGTGCTGCCGTATCCGGATCAACTTTTTCAAGTTCAGAATACAAATACTCGTTTCCCATTTTTTTTGCCAGTTTTAAAAGTTCTTCCCGCAGGGTTTCATCTTTAGGCGGGGCCGGAAACATACCGTCAACAAGCGCTTTAACATAAAGCCCGGTCCCTCCGGCAAAAACAGGCATTTTCCCTTTTTTACATATATTATCAATCACTTCCTGCGCCATGTTAACAAACTTCGCGGCATTAAACTCTTGTTCCGGTGAAACAACTTTTATAAGATGATGCGGCACTTTATTTAGAAATACATCACCAGGTACTTGCGTTAAGACATCCATATCTTTATAAACCTGCATAGAATCACAGGAAACAATCTCGCCATTCATTTTTTTTGCAACCTCTATCGCAACCTTGGTTTTCCCGGATGACGTCGGCCCAAGAATAAAGATAATTCTATTTCTCATAATATTCGTCCAATTCCCAATTTATGGGATTGTTTATAATGTATTCCCGGACACGCGTTAAATCATTTTCATCCCGAATAACGTGTTCGTAGAAATTTCGTTGCCAGAGGCGGGTACCGGAGGTGTTATAAATTGCGTTTATTTGTTTTGTTACCGCCGATTTAAATGAACGTATGATCGTTGATAAAGAACCGATTACCGGTTTACCGAAACATTCCATTGTAGGGGCACGGCATGCCGTGCCCCTACGTATATTTATTATTCCATGTACGTGGTTCGGCATCACACTATATTCATACAATGCAACATGCGAAAAATGTTCGGGTATTTCACCCCAACATTTGCACGCAATTTCCCCGTATTCATTCAATACCATTACCCCATTATGCACATTACCAAATACACATGCATGTTTATTCGCACACACCGTCACAAAATACGCGCCCGGCTTCGTATAATCATAATTTCTTAATCTAATTGATCTGCGTTGCTTTACAAATATTTTTTCTTCCATTATGTAATTGCACCATTATTCGGACAAACACGTGATATTATATTAGGGCAGGCACAAGGGGGGCCTGCCCCTACGATATTACCTTTCAACGTATACGCACTGTTTCCCGTAATTTCAACCTGAACTAATTGACCGATCAAATTTTCATCGCCCTGAACCACACACGCAATATTACCACGCGTCCTGCCGGCCATTTCTTTATCCGACATTCTGCTGACTTTTTCAATCAAAACCTCCTGCCGCGTACCCATTAAAGATTTATTTTTTTTATAGGCTATTCTTTTCTGTAACGCCAAAAGCTCGTTATTACGCTCTTTCTTAACTTCTTCCGGCACATCATCAACCAAACATGAAGAAAGCGCGGGCGGCCGCGGTGAATATTTAAAAATAAACGCTGAATTATATTCTATTTCTTCTAGGGCTTTATATGTGTCCTTATAATCACTTTCCTTCTCCGAAGGAAACCCTACGACAATATCCGTACTCAACCCAACATCTGGAACCATACTTCTTAAAAGATGTATCTTTTTAAGATAATCTTCATAAGAATACTTCCTATTCATAAGGTCAAGTATCTTATTCGATCCGGACTGTAAAGGGAGATGCAAGCTTTCACAAACTTTATCTAAATCATGCATAGCCCGAAAAAGACTTTTCCCCGCATCCTTCGGATGGCTTGTTGTAAACCGTATACGTTCAACACCGTTGATACCATTCACAGCTTCTAAAAGTTCCGGAAACGTAATTTTATTAGTAAGGCCTTTACCATAAGAATTAACGTTTTGCCCCAACAAAGTAATTTCCCGCGCGCCTTTATCAACCAATTCCTTAATCTCATCAAGAATATCATTTTTCGGGCGTGACACTTCACGTCCCCTTACATACGGCACAATACAATACGAACAATAATTATTGCATCCATACATTATATTAACAAACGCGGAAAACCCACCGTTCCAATACTGATTACCAACTTTTTTTCTGGGCCGTTTTTTGTTTTTTAAAGCCGACACTTTTTCACCGCTACCCAAAACTTTGCCTAAAAGTTCAGAAACTTCATAAAGGCTATTCGGCCCGGCAACAATATTAAGATAAGGATATTCTTTAAACAACATTTCACCGTGCCGAGCTGCCATACACCCCAAAACACCGATAACAAAGCCCGGATTCTTCTTTTTTCGGCCGGCGAGTTTTTGAATATTACCTATAACCCGGTCTTCAGCATGCTGCCGCACACTACAGGTATTAAAAAGCGCGATATCAGCTTCCTCTATAGACGCAGCTACCCCATACCCCGCATCCTGAAGCATTTCTAAAATAATCTCCGAATCGCGCATATTCATCTGGCACCCAAAAGTCTTCATATAAACTTTTGGGTGACACCCCGAAGCACCACGAGGCAAAGGCTGCGAAGCAGCGTTTTCCTCGAATCCTACGTGCAAGGGGTCATTTTTCATATTGTTTACTTTATCCTTATTCATAATCTCTTTTTTTTCTGAACCAAAAAAGTTTTCCAATAAACTTTTTTGGTTCATGTCCGAGCCGCTTGAGGGAAATATTGCGAAGCAAAATTTACCTCAAATTTAGGCGGCCGGACCTAATTATATTATCCAACCTCACTCCTTCTACAAGCAACTCTTTTTGTCTTCGCGTTAATTTCTTTATTTTGTATTCTGTTTTTACCGCACTCTTCAAATACCTATACTCCCTATACCAAACCACCCGAACCGGCCTCTTGCCCCGAGTATACTTTGCCGAACCCTTAAGCTCGCCGTTATGCTGTTTTACCCGCCGCTTCAAATCGTTAGTATACCCCGTATAATAACTACCATCCCGGCACTCAATGATATAGGTATAGAACATAACCCCGCTGCGTTTAACAGTCCTTTTCATAACTCTGGCATTTTAACATAGTTAGGTGTGGTTATCAACGAGAACTCCCTTTGGTATTTGTCCGATCATTGTCATTATGACAATACCGTAGTGGCAGGCCAAGCTCGCCTCTAAGAAAATTCATATCCAATCGTGGCACATATTCAGGCTTATTATTCTCCATACCTTCCATTCTGTTTATCAAAACTTCCAACTGAAGACATCCATATTTAGTTTTTGCGGCTTGCCTGGGGGTTCTGCCGTTAAGAGCCGGAATGTTGGAAGAGATCCAATCCTTCAGATAATACTCCTTCTGTTTCTGGATAAGCTCTTTTCTTATTTCAGGATTGGCATTGATACAGCGCTGTTCTTCCGAGAACTTGCACATTTCTTCCGATGAAGGTTTTAGCATGGCCGCATGATCCTTGCTGTCAATCCTCTCAAAACAAACAGCTTTTCCAAGACACATAGAAAGTTTATTTTTAAGCTTCAGCGCGCGTTCAAGTGAATTAACCATACCGACTATTCTTTCGCCTTTAATATGGATCCAACCAAGAATGGTATTTTCCCAAGATTTCATCCTTCGATTGCCTTTTTTAGTCCATACCCAGCAATCGTTCTCATTATCGCACTCAATGCCTTTTAGCACTGAAAGCTTATTCCCGACTTTATCCCTGTCGATAATTTTAAAGATAACCTCGGAAAAACGAACCTTTTCCCCGTCTGTTGTACATAAGATCGGCATAGATGCCGTATTTGATTGCGCATCTTCTAACTGCGAGTTTTTGTCCAAATTCCCTAAAGTACCTTTGTATAAATACTCTGCCCAAAATCCTATAAAGGCCTTAAAAGCATCACGCGGAATCTTGAATTCGAGTGATCGTGTGCTCGCATATTCTTCAAATGTGCTTATCAACCCTTTTATAATTTTTACAAAATCCCTTTTAGCTCCTTTGTCAAAAACAAAAGGCTGGCCAAAATAATACGCGTCTTCATTCGGGCCGACAAAACGCGCGTGCCATATATCACCCAGTTTCGCGTCATCCTCCACAGGATCACCCATACAATTAACCATCCATTTACGCCCCGTTACCAGCTCTTCAAACAAAATTCTGTTCCCACTAATTTTTTTGATCTCGTTGCAAGTTGCGTAGCTTTCTGAAAGTTCGATAAAAGTTTTTCGGACTTCATCGTTAGATCCCTTAAACATGTCTTCTTCCATTAATCTTTCAATTACCGTATGTTGATCAATACCAAATCGGTTGTCAAAAATAAACCAGTTCAAGTAAAAACTGTCAGGCAGGCCATATTCTGTCCCCGGCTTAAACCGCTCCTCGAAATCACGGCAGAGTATTCTCAACTCTCTACCAAATTTAGGATCGGATTTTAAGCTTTCCGAATAAAGCACCACGCTCCGGTAAATATCAAAATAAAAATCAACCTTTGTACCGGTTAAGATGTCCTCCGGCATCGGAGCAAGAAGATCTTCCATACCTGAAGAAGCATTAGCTCCGCAACATTTCTTGAACTTTTTTCCACTGCCGCAAGGGCAAGGTGAATTACGTCCAATCTTATCGCCCATCGTCTATTCTCCTTTCTGCGTAAATTATTAAAATTTTCAATCAAAGTTGTACTGAATATGGTGCATGTTCTAAAGATCTCATTTAAAACATGTCTGATAAATCTACAGGATCACGCATTCCTTCTGTGACCTCTTTTTTATCAAAATGTTCCGAATTAAAATCTCCCGACCATTCTTTCATTTCTTCATACTCTTCATGCTTAGAATCAGAAAGTATCTCTATTACCCGATAATATCCAGGAATCGATCCGCAATCTTCAGGAGGACAGGCTCGAGCACCATCAATACAATAAGGATATTTAATTCCTTTCTGTACTGGCTCTGTCGCTTCCAATATTATCGAATGTTCCCAATTATCACCAAAGTCATATGTATAACTCAGTTTTGTTTTCTCCCTGGAAAAATAATCACTGATTTTTTTACCCTTTTCATCCCATTGTGGTGGATCATCAAAATCACACACATCCTCACTTGTATCGCCTATTCTAAAACCGCCATCACTGAATTCGTGCAAATGAGAATTTGTCCACCCCATCGCTTCTTGGATGATTAAATGAAACTGATAAAATGTAATATCGCTCTCAACCACTATCGTTCTCCATATTTGAGGTAGGATATCATCCAGAATAATTTTGAACCTAAAGATTTTCCTTGTCATAATAATCACCTTTCTTCCTTTTTGCTCCATTTGATTAACAATTTTTGAACATTATCCTCTACCTTGCTGCGCGCATCTCCACGATCATAACCTTTTGCTAAAAAAGTATCGTAAGAAGTACACTCATGACGAATATACGCAATAACAGCCAGCCGGATTGCTTTTTCGTCCAATTTTTTTGCCTGCTGTGTGCGGCCGATGCGGCCGCTATATTTGAGGCACGCGTGTTCAGCTATTTTTTCTTCACATTTAGCCGGACTTTTAGGAAAAAGCATCCGTATCTGTTTTGCAAAATTTGCCACATATTGC
>JBDRLO010000042.1:0-15957 GCA_043812935.1 Candidatus Omnitrophota bacterium | reverse complement strand
TTCAGTAACGGACAGGCATGGGGCCTGTCCCTACATATTTTATTCCGTACGCTTTTCAGTAACGGACAGGCATGGGGGACTGTCCCTACATATTTTATTCCGAACCTTTTCAGTAACGGACAGGCACGGGGGCCTGTCCCTACATATTTTATTCCGAACCTTTTCAGTAACGGACAGGCACGGGGGCCTGTCCCTACATCAATGGGTCGCACCCTGTACCGTGTAACGCGTTATCTGCTAATTTCAACAATTTCATATAACAAAACACCGGCCGGAACTTTTATTTCTACCTGATCTCCGACTTTATGTCCAAGAAGCGCTTTTCCCACAGGCGATGAAACAGAAATTTTATTTAACTCAAAATCTGATTCCTCTTCAGAAACCAATAGATAGTCAAAATTTTCATTTGTCTGACAGTCTCTCACTTTAACGGTCGCACCCACTAAAGCCTCGTCTTTTGAAATCGCGTTATTATCGATCAATTGCGCCCGCATCAAAGTAGCTTCTATTTCCGCTATCTTTTTTTCATTCATTGCCTGAGCCTCTTTAGCCGCATCATATTCCGCATTTTCACTTAAATCCCCATGTGACCGCGCTTCAGCCAAAGCTTTAGCAATTTCTCGACGTTTTTCCCCTTTAAGAACCTTTAATTCAGAACAAATTTTATCACGGCCTTCCCGCGTTAACATTATTCGTTTTACTGACATTTCTCCTCCCCATAAAAATAATCATAATTAATAATAATAAAGCATTTTTAATTATATAGTAATGCATTTCTAAAAACAAATAAAAACTTCTATTTATTAAAATCCTTTCTAAAAATCAAACAAATCATTTCCAAAGTATAACCATAATTCCCATCCCGCGATGCCAAAAAAATGGAGCCTATAGCGTTCTCTTTTGTAACGTTGCCAAACACAATATACAAGAGAACGCTCACAGAAACGCCGGGGTTACACGTACGTTCTAAACCCCTAAAAAAATGTTAAATATGAAACAGTTAGCCTGCTTATGTTGCTTTTTGTTATATTTACATTAAAATTGAATTAGTTCTTTAAAACATCTCTATATCCATCGACAAAGGCAAACTATTCGAAAGAATAGGACAGCAAAGTTTTGAACCTAAATCTTCAATTCGAAGACATGGTCGTCAAACCGCCGAAATTGGAAAAGTGGTTTTCTCGCGAACATCCTTTTTTGTTGCCCTATTTGCAAGTTTTCCTTTGTCAAATAGGGTTTTTTATTTCACCATGAAAGGAGTTCAAGTTGAAAATCCCTCTTTTACTCAGCAAACAACTGAACGTTCTGTTCTTTACTTCAATATTTATTTTTGTACAAACTATATATCCATGTGCTTTGCACTCGCAAACACATGTACTTCTTTTGCAAAAAGGCATGTGTTATGTGGCCTGGGATAAACACCAGTTTTCAACGCAATATTCGGACAAATCATTAGAAAAGCTCGTATCAATCGGAGTTGAATATATTTCAATATGCCCCACACACTATCAGGAGTCATATAATTCCACAAAAATACAACAGACTGATAAAACTCCCAGCAAAAAAAGTTTAATTCATGTCATAAAAACAGCAAAAGCATTAGGCCTTAAAATAATGCTTAAACCGCACATTGACTTAATAGATAAGTATGACGGCACCTATTGGCGCGCGGACATCTGCTTTGCGCCTGAAAAAGATTGGAAAAACTGGTTTAAAAACTATAAAATCATGGTCGTAGCCTATGCGTCTTTATGCGAAAAATATAGCATTGATTTGTTTTGCATCGGTACAGAACTTTCCGCTACAACTGCGAAAAACGAATACTGGCTGAATGTTATCGCAGAAATACGAAAAGTTTACACAGGCAAACTTGTATACGCAGCAAACTGGGATAATTATCAAAACGTTCAATTCTGGGATAAACTTGACTACATTGGCATTGACGCGTATTTCCCGTTAACATACACGCCGATGCCAAGTATTGACAATATAAAAAAGGGCTGGGAAAAATGGAAATATGAAATTAATTTGTGGCAGGCCAAAATTAATAAACCGGTTATTTTTACCGAAATTGGCTACCCCTCTACACCACACGCGCCATACGCGCCATGGCAAAGCGCTACAAGCGGAAACGCAGATATGGAAATACAAGCCAAATGCTATGAAGCATTTTTTGACGTTATCTGGAAAGAACCATGGCTGGCAGGCGTATATTGGTGGAAATGGGATACAAACACTTTTGCCGGAGGAAACAACAACAGACAGTTTACACCGCAAAACAAACCAGCGCAGCAAATAATTGAAGCAAACTACAAAAATTACAAAAAAGATCGCACCTACGCATGTAATTCAAATTACTAATTCGGGCTGAAACCAATCTCATTCGGACGGCATATTTCGAACTGCTGTTTTCTCCCAACTTACAAGTTTTTCCTGTTCATCAAAAAAAAGATATATCTTTGGACCCGTAAAGTATGAATCTTTTGATTTTTTATAAATCCATTCTTTTTGTTTTCCTTTATCTTCCGTCAAAGCTATCACAGGTTTTCCATACTTTTTTTCAATTGATAACGCGCTTTTGCCTTTTTCTAGAACGCCCTCGGTTATTGCTTTATCAATATTCTCATAATTTTCTGTTTCATCATTTAATTCTTTGACCATATTCCCACGGGTTCTCGCAAATGCCATTAAAGCTTTAACCCCGTCTTTTGATTTTACATATTTAACTTTTTTCTCCAGCGGTTTCCGGCCTTCGGATGCATTATCGGACGTTTCAACCGCAAAACCGCGGATTTCTACCGCATAAAAAGTTACAACAATAAAAACAAAAAACATTACAATTCTTTTAAACATAAGCCTAAACCATATGTTAAAGTTTTAGTTTCAGCCGCTTATACAAGTATATCATTTCTCGCTTACCAATTATAATAGCTTTGCGGCTAACGAAGCCAATGAACTTCTCTCACTCTTCATCAGCGTCATATGACCAAACATTCGCTGGCCTTTCATTTTTTCAACGCAATATGTTAACCCATTACTCGATGAATCTAAATACGGATTATCTATCTGATACGGATCTCCAGTAAGAACCATTTTTGTATGGTTACCAGCTCTCGAAATTACGGTTTTTACCTCATGCGGCGTCATGTTCTGAGCTTCGTCAATAATAATAAACCTGTCAGGAATACTGCGTCCGCGCATAAACGTCATAGCCTCTAGCTCAATTATTTCATCATCAATATATTTTTCTACCTGGGCTTTACTTTTACCTTTAACTTCTTTATCCTTCTTTTCAGCATGCAGGATATATTCAAGGTTGTCAAATATCGGCCCCATCCAGTTTTCAAGTTTTTCTTCTTTAGTCCCCGGCAAATATCCTATATCCTTGCCAAGAGGCATAACGGGCCGTGAAATCAAAAGCCCCGAGTATGACTTGTCTTTTACAACCTTCTGTAATCCAGCCGCTATTGCCAACAAAGTTTTTCCAGTACCTGCAGAGCCAACCAATGTTACAAGATGTATATCAGTATTCAGCAAGAGCTCTATTGCCATCGCTTGTTCTCTATTACGCGGCCGGATGGACATAACATTCATCTTATTAAAAATAAGCGGCATCAATATCCCAAAATCTTCCTTATACCGCGCAATGGCTGTGTGCTTCGGTTCATTTTTATCGATTAAAACCGCGAACTCATTCGCATAAAAATTTTCTTTTTTAACCGGATGTTCTTTCTTTTTATAAAAAGTATCTATTTCTTTATCCGATACCTCTAAAACCCGGCATCCGCTATACAAACGTTCAAAATCAACCTTCTGCTTCTCAAAATCCACGCTTGTAAGACCAAGCGCATCTGCTTTTATCCTTGCATTAATATCTTTCGAAACAAATATTACAGTTTCTCCTTTTTCCTTCCGCGCATACGCGGCAAGCAATATTTTATTGTCTACTAAACTTTCAGATAACCCCAAAGTAACATTCTTATCACGATCATCTCCCACAGAAATTTTTAAAACACCGCCGTTATCAAGAGGAAACCCTTCTCCCGGCGTACCTTTTTCCCTGAAACTGTCCAGCATCCGTATAGCAATTCTCGCGTTACGCCCTTTTTCATCGTGGTTACGTTTAAACCGGTCAAGTTCTTCCAACACCTCAATGGGCAGCAAAACAATATTATCCGCGAATGAAACAAGCGAATTTGGGTTATGCAATATTACATTAGTATCAAGAACAAACGTTTTTCTCAAGATATCTCCTTTCCGCTAGAAACAAATATTATTTTAGTTTTTTCACTAGTACCGCTACTCTTTTTCCAAGCGCCAGACATTGCAGCCGTACACGTTCATCCGGAGCTCCGATTGAAACCGGTCCAAAATGGTCTCCTGTATGCGTACCTTCCATTATCATTCCATGTATCAGCATAGCATTCAAAATACCCGTAATGGTAGTCTCATTGCCCCCGCCGATATTCGCAGCCGACGAAAACGCGCCGCCAACCTTCCCTGAAAATTTTCCATGATAAACAACCGAATCATCAAAAAATTTCTTTATCTGATAAGACATACTTCCATAATACGTGGGCGACCCGACAATCAAACCGTCATAGTCAAGCGCGGTTTCCGGAGAAAAATCCGCAACACTTTTTATCTCCACTTGAACATCTGAAACAGATTCCGCACCTTCCGCAACAATACGAGCCATAGCCTCAGTGTTCCCGCTTTTTGAATAATATACAACCGCAACTTTTTTCATTATTTCCCCCCTCCGATATCTATTTTCATTCATTTTCTGAAACAAGATTTATATATGAATTAAAATCCATGTACCCGTTTATATACGTTCTTAAATACGCTATACGTTCAGAAATATACGGATGGCTTTTATACGAACTATATTGCAAGCGCGGCCCGTTCTTTCTTAATTCCGTTAGTTTAGTCAAAGCTCCGACTATCCCATCAGGGTTAAATCCCGCTGATTTTATATATTTTAATGAAAGTTCATCGGCCTGTCTTTCATCTTTGCGTGAATACGCCGATAACAATTGCCCTATGGCAATATTCGCAGATTCATAAGACCCTCCATCCGGTCCGGTTTGCGCAACTGCCAGCATAAGCGCTGTTGCCGCTAAACTTCCCTGCATGCGTTTCACTGAATGCCTGGCTTCAATATGCCCCATCTCATGGGCTAATACTGCCGCGATATTATCGTCCGTTTCCAAAACTTCGACTAAATCGTCAAATATGTATATGTATCCGCCAGGTACCGCAAACGCATTATAATTATCTTCCTTTTTATCCTTTAGAACCGTAAACCAATACGTCAGATCTTTCCGGTCGCTGCCGCAAGCAAGTTTTTGGCCGATTTCTTCAACTCGTTTTTGTACTAACGGATCTACATGAAGTGCGTAGGCCTTTTTTATCTGTTCACAAAGCTTTCGTCCCATTTCACGTTCTTTGGAAGCAGAAATAAGAACCATTTCTTCTTCATTTGTCGCGGGATTTACTGATATCATATTCCCGGAAATAAAAGGAACTAACGTCAGTAACAAAATATAGAATATTGTTTTATGTTTACCCATTAGCATAACTAGTTTAGCCTGTCGGATCCGTTATATCAAATAAATAATCCTGTTTTATTCTATGCGGTGCTTTTATAATATTCGTTTTTATATCAGGGCTTTCTTTTGCCAAACGTTTTACCACTTCTTTAATAACCGCTCTCGTTGAATCATAATTTCTCGGACATGTTGATTTTATAGCCGCTAGACCAACGCTTCCAGCATAATCAGCAATATCTTTCTCCTCCAGCAGCACCAACGGACGGATAACAATAATTTTCCCTTTAAACAAACTCTGCACAGGGTTTATCCCGGACAACTCTCCGTTCCAGATCATGTTCATTAATATCGTTTCAACAATATCGTCTTTATGATGCCCAAAAGCTATTTTCGTAAACCCTAATTCATCTGCAGTTTCAAAGAGCGCTTTACGCCTGTTCCAGGAACACCAGAAACAATCCTCTTTTCCCAGTTTATTTTTTTTTGCAATTGCTATTTTTTTAAAAATGTATTCGCATCCTATGGATTCAAAAAATTCAATAAGCTTTTTTTTGTTAATCTGCGGGCTACTATCATAATCCGTCGATATATGCACCGCTTTCAGAGTATAATCTATGGGCAGATGCTTTTTTCTCTCTTGTAAGACCTTCAACAGGACTAAACTGTCTTTTCCGCCTGAAACAGCTACCAGGACTTTATCTCCCCCGGAAATCATCCTATAGCGGTTAACAGCAATTCCGACTTTTTTTATTATAAAATGTTCCGTTTTGTTTCTTCTCATCCCCACTTTATTCTTTCCGTAAACTATGCTAAAATTCATGTACCAATAAAATAATTATTATTATACTATATTTATTGTAATTAGGAAATTACGATTGCATCTTTATCCGAAAGGAATTAAATGGACACTTTTCATGAATTAGCAAAAACCCGCAGAAGCATACGCGCGTTTACAAAGCAGGACATTAAAAATGAAGACCTCAGGTTATGCGCGGAAACAGCGCGTTACGCTCCGTCAGCCTGCAACTCACAGCCCTGGAAATTTACCATAATTAACGACCCCTTATTAAAAGAACAGATCGCCAAAAAAGTTATTTCCGGAATATACAAAATGAATTCTTTTGCCGCTGACGCTTCAGCTTACATAGCGATAATTAAAGAACCCATAAAAATGCCTGCCTGGCTTGGCGGCAAAATCAGAAATACCAATTTTCAACAGATTGATATTGGTATTGCCTGTAGCCATTTAATATTACAGGCTCAGGAATTAGGCATCGGCAGTTGTATCCTGGGATGGTTTAATGAACGTAAATTAAAAAGGATCTTAAAGGTTCCTTTTTCCAAAAAAATTGAGCTTTTAATCGCATTAGGTTATACCTCAGGAAAAACACTTTCTGAAAAAGTCCTGAAAGATAAATCCAAAACCGTGTCCTTTAATCAATACTAATTATTCCATATAAAAAAAAGCGTTTCCGTAATCCGGAAACGCTTTTTTTTACCACTGTCCTGCTGCTTAATTTTTAATGTAATCCAAGACAGCTTCGTCCTTTTTCTTTGTCCAGTCATTTTTAAAACCAGCTGTATGTTGTGTTTTCAAAACCGGCATAACCGTACAAGTATTCCTTAATTTCATATAGATCGAACTCTGCGCACCCTCGTTATTATTCACATCCGGAGCAAAGAGTGTAATAAATGATACAACTACAAAAAACACGGCAGCACAATTCAATGCACATCGTTTAACTTTATGCCCAAGAAGTGAATCGGTTTTAAACTTCATCTGCACACCAAAATCAATATCCCCTTTAAGGTACTCACCTGCCATATTGCAGGCTTCATCTCTATCCGATGCGTCACATATAAGCTCAATCACAGTTCGATACCGCATATTTCTCCTTTTCTCTTTAAATATGGCATATATTTTTTGTAAACTTAAATAATAGTTATGGGTTTTAGTGTACTAAGAGACGCAACTAATGTCAACTAGCTTTTTTAAAGCTAACATTAAACTGGTTGTTTTCACATCAATGCAATATTAAGAATGTTTCTGGCTTTTCACTCTTTAACGTCACATTGTTTTGTTAAATTCCCGAAAATACGCAAGTAATTCATCGTGAATTTTTCCGTTTGTGGCTGTAATTTCTTTTTTAAAAATGCTGTATTTTTTTCGGTCTATGGTTGAAACCATTCCACCGGCTTCGCTTACTATTAAATGCGCGGCAGCCGTATCCCAGGGCGAAAGGCCAAATTCCCAAAAACCATCAAACCTTCCGCAAGCCACGTAACAAAGATCAATTGCGGCAGAACCCGCACGCCTAACTGCCTGCGCTTTATTTAAGGCAACCCTAAAATAATCTATATTCAAAATTTTACCTTCTAAATCATACGCAAAGCCTGTTGCTAACAAAGAATTTTTAACACAATCTGTACTTGAAACACTTATAGTTTTATCATTCAAAAAAGCACCTTGCCCACTAACTGCTGTAAAAAGTTCATCCCGCGTAGCATCATAAACAACTCCAATTTTTACCGCGTCACCAACAACAATACCTATTGAAACGCAAAAAACAGGAAACCCATGCGCGTAATTTGTCGTGCCGTCAAGTGGATCCACAACCCATGTAATTTCTCCTCCGGGAGAATGTTCGCCCGTTTCTTCAGCAAGAATTGAATGCCCCGGAAATTTTGATTTAATGGCATCCAGAATCATTTCTTCACACTTTTTATCAACATCCGTTACCAGATTATTCTCCCCTTTTTTATGATTCACTTCCATTATATTGTCAATACGCCCAAAAGCATATTTCCCGGCTTGTTTTGCCGCCAAAACCGCAACTTCTTTCATCTGTATTAAATCATTCATCCCTCCACCTTTCTTAAACTAGGACATTTTCAAACTTTAATAAGAATAACCTATCAAGCCTAAAAGTTTATCCCTTAATAATCGCTGTCCCTACTTATTATTTAACGGGCATTCAGCACATAATGGTAAGTTTTTTTTGCAAAAATTTTTCGCAGTCTCAACTAAAAGAGCATGCAGCTGATTCAAACATTTCGTGTCCCGAGGAAAATTTTCATGCACAAGAATCTGGATATCATCATATGAAGCCTTCTCCTTAATTAACCTGTGCCTGAAAAATATACGTTTGGTATAAGCATCAACAACAAATATGGGTTTCTCCAACGCGTAGAGCAATATGGAATCCGCTGTTTCAGGACCAACCCCTGAAACTTTTAAAAGCTGCTGCCTCAGTTTTTCGGTACTTCGCTTTTTCAGCCTGGAATAAACTCCCGCACATTCCGTCACAATAAAACGGCTTATTTCCTTAAGTCTCCCGGCCTTTATGTTGTGATACCCGGCAGAACGTATAATCTTCGCCAATTCAGCCGTCCGCATTTTGCTTATTTTAACAGGATCAATAACGCGTTTCTGTTTTAAGTTCACAATAGCTTTTTCCACATTTTTCCATGAGGTGTTCTGTGTTAAAATCGTGCCGACAATAACCTCGAAAACAGAATCCGCGGGCCACCATCCCAGATCCCCAAAATATTTTTCCAATTGATTATAAATTTTTAAAATTTTTTTGTTCATTTGTCAGCACACAAACAAAACAGACTTCATAAAAACAATTACGCGCCGCGTTTCCATCTGCGCGCCATGTTAATACGTTCATTTATCGGCGGGTGATCATACAGAAATACCTTTTTCAATTTAGAAGGATTTCGATCCGCGAGATTTAAATCTGCAAGTTTATCCATAACCGAAACAAAATCATCCGCGTTGCCGGTTAAATCCAACGCAAACTTATCTGCCTGCCGTTCCAAAATCCGCGAAAAAAAACTTTGTACCGGCATGAGCACAAAACCAAAAATAAACATAAAAACCACAAAAACTGGTAAAAGATAGAGCTCCGAAATAGAAACGCTTCCCGTTAACAAAACAATTTTATCAGCTAACCGCGACAAAATAAAAAAACCGCATACAATAACTGTCCCTGAAAAAAACAAAAGTTGCAGCATATGATGAAGCGCAAAATGTCCGAATTCATGCGCAACAACTGCTAAAGCTTCGTTCTCAGAAAAATTTGATATCAACGTATCCGCTAAAACAACTTTTCTGGTTTTGCCTAACCCCACCAATGCCGCATTAGCCTTTGACGTTTTGCGGCTAAAATCGATCTGACAGACATCCATAAGTTTCACATTTGCCCGTTCCGCGAGTTCCATTATCCGAGCTTTAAGCCCGCTATCCCGCAGAGGGGTATACTTATAAAACAAAGGTATAACCAGGACAGGAAAAAATCTAGCCATTAAAATTGAAAAGAAAATCCAGATACCCGCAAAAACAATCCACCAAGTTAACGGAAAATTTCTTAAAACAGCGTAAAAAACTTCTGCCGCTGCCATTAGAATTACAAATGATAAAATTGCAGATTTAGTTTCGTCCACAGCCCACGCGCCAAAACTCTGACGCGATAACCCAAATCGATGCTCAACATAAAATGAACCAATAAACCTCAGAGGCAAAGATGCGGCATACATAAAAACCAAAAATAGGCTTGTATAAATAAAGCAGGCGCCATAAAAGTTAGAAAAACTGCCCATGACAGCATTTGACAGCGGTCTTGAAACTATCCACTGAAAAACAACCAGCAATATCAGCGTCAAAACCGCGTCAAAAACAAAAATACGAGTCTTCAGCTTAGAATATTTCTTTTGTTTCAGGTTTTTCGAAGATTCCGAACCGTTCATTGATAATTGGGCTCCCGATTTAACGGACAGGCACAGGGGCCTGTCCCTACATATGCTACACTTCTCATAACGCACCTCCTGTTTTGGTTTTTCCAAATGTAGTTCTGATTTCTTGTTTATGCAAGTTGTTAACCTACGTATGGAGGTGCGACTTTCCATTGTATCTACAACAAAGCTTATTTGCTTTTTTTCAAAGTCTTTTTTGTTTTTTTTATCTTGCCGATACGTGACAACTTCTTTTTCATCTTTGACCCCGCGGAATCGATTGCCACCAAACGCGTTTTATATTTTTCTAATTCTGGAACGTCAATTTTTCCACTAAGCATTTTTCCCGCAACGTCCTTACCAATCTCGTGAAAAAGTTTTTCCTTCTGCAGATTTTTCATTTGCATTTCAACATAAGTATGCGCAATTTTATAAATTTTCGAAATGTCTTCTTCCGCAGTCTTGGCAACTTCAGATAATTGTTTGCCGGTTTTCTTAATAACCGGCTGGTACTTTTTAAGCAGTTTATGTACATCTGTTTTCTTCATTCTTATCCCCCTTTTGGTTTAACGATAAATATCAAAAAAACTCTTCTTTACTGAAACGAACGGCACATATCCCGCGTTTGGACGCTTCAATAAACGAAACAAAATGCGCTATTTCCGAAGATTTTAACGTCTGTTTAATCAATTCAAGCGCCTCCATTTTTCCCCGGCCTGACAAATACAAAATTTTATACGCTTCCTTAATTTCGCGTATGGATTCACGGCTAAACCCGGCTCTTCTAAGTCCGATCAAATTAATACCACGGATTGTAGACGGCCCCCTTACAAGAGTATAGGGCGGCACATCTTTATTAACTCCGGTAAACCCTCCTATCATTGCGTAACTGCCAATACGGCAAAACTGATGAAAAACCACATTACCGGAAATAAACGCTCCATTTTCCACAGTCACGTAGCCGGCAAGCAAAGCACTGTTCGCAATAATTACATTATCCGCGACATTACAGTTATGTCCGATATGCGACTGTACCATTAAAAAATTATTATCTCCGATCACAGTCGCTGAACCGGCTTCCGTACCGCGATGTATGGTCACATACTCTCGTATTACATTATTTTTGCCTATTTTAGTAAAAGTTTCAGCACCATTATATGCCAAATCCTGCGGTTCATTTCCAATAACCGCACCCATATGAACAATTGTGTTTTCACCGATTTCCGTACCTTTGAAAACATAAACCTGCGGCATTAATTTAACCCCGGCACCAAGCTTTACATTGTCTTCCACTACAACATTTGCCCCGATTTCCACAGACGGGTCTATCATAGCGGATTTTGAAACCATTGCTGTCTCATGTATTCCCATAAATATTTCAGCCCTTCTTTTTAATATCAAGTTTATCCACCAGATCATTAATCACATCCGCAATCGGGCTAAGATCATGATCTTTACGAATTTGCAGCCGAACTGAATAGTCTCCTTCATCAATACGGCTTATATCCTCTTCAAGCCTTTCCAACGGAGCAACAAATTTGTACGACAAAACAATCGCCCACGTTGACAGCACCACAAAAAGCGCCGGCAACCCTATCACAAGAATCACGTTAATTCTCTGTATTGCCGGTAAAAGATCCCGCGCGATAACATCCGGCAAAGCAATTTGTTCCGCCATGATATTAAATATCAGGTAATATAAACACCCTCCTACAAACAATGTCGGCAACAACATTGAACTGATCAGGATAAAAAGATACCTGGACTGTAAGGATCTATTTAAGTATTTGATGGCCGCTCCTTCCGTTATCGAAATTTTCTGTTCAGTCTTCTTTTATTTCCACATCCTTTTTATTCTTAACCTCTACCTTTTCAGGATTTGTTTTTTTTGAAAAATCATTAACTGCATTATCCTTTTGATCCGTATTTTCAGCAGTATCTTCCTTAAGATCATTCTCCAAATATCCAAAAGCAATATCTGTATAATACGCAACCGCGGTAGATTCAGTGCTATCCGCATCAGTCATAATCGCAACAGCATCAATATCTTTTTCAAGTTCCATCCCGAAAAAATTTCGGAAATCCGCTTTGATATCCCGCGATTCCTCTTTCCAGACTTCGGAAGCACCCGACTGCAAAACTACAACTTTAACATTCTTTGTATATGGACTTGACGCGACTGTACCTACCGGCAAATCTGACGTC
Organism: Candidatus Omnitrophota bacterium; assembly: GCA_043812935.1. Lineage (GTDB taxonomy): Bacteria > Omnitrophota > Gorgyraeia > Tantalellales > Tantalellaceae > JBDRNE01. The sequence continues at coordinate 3,460 of JBDRLO010000042.1, read as the reverse complement.
CAGACATATTGAAGAGCTTTCGCATTAAGAAAAAATTTTGCGGAAAAAACCACATACACCTGCGCGACAAAATCAAACTCGTCCTTATCGTATAGGGTCTCTATCTTTTTATGTTCAGGGAATACTTCCGCTTTCCATTTCCAACGCAAAAACGGATCTCTTTTACATGAAAGTTTCTCTTTATAAAAAAGCGCGGAAGCCGAATCTTCACTCACTGCTTTTATGCAACTTTTTTCATCAAGCTTTTCAACGCTATAACCGGTACTCTTCTGTGACAAAACTTTTTCATCCCATTCTTTTAAACTTTTTGGAGATGAAAAAGTAAACTCTCTCAACGTTTCACCTTTACCCGTTACCGGGGACTTTTTCGTAAAATATGAATATATCAATCCCAATAAAATTATTATAATAAAGGCTAACAGGAAAATTAATTTCCTTGCCATTCCCGGCTGCTTCACGTATCTTCCTCTTATGTTTAATCGTTATATCGTAATTTTTTCCGACCATGCCCCAATAACCGGCATTTTCCACTCATTACCCATAAGAACCTGCACAATACCTATCAAAGAAAGAATACCGCACACAAGCATACCAAGAATATAAATAATCTGGCCTAAAAACGGAATTATGCCGATTATTCCGATTGCAACCTCAACAATAAAAAGCATGAGCCCCTGCCGCGCGTGAAACTTAACAAACGGATCTTCTTTTTTCATTAAAATCGGAATAAGACACAATATCCACAAATAAGATAAAACAGCAAACCCAACTTCACTTGATTTAGATTCCTTTTCTTTCGTTTTCTTAGCTTCTTCCATCACGCCCCTCCTCTTATTGTTCTAATCAGCAAATCTACCAGTCGATATAATATTATATATTTTAATGAGTATTGCCTAAAAGTCAACACATAGAATTGAATGGTAAGAATTCGTGCATTAAAAGCCCGATAGTAAACCTGATTTGGATAATTATCTGCTCGAAAAAACTCGATAGTCCTTAATTAGATTTGCCATGTAACGATCTTAGAACTAGCTTACACGGCTTTTTAGCAGCTTCACGTGATTATAGCACCAAAAAAAACCGGTCCGTAAAAACGAACCGGTTTTTTTTTAAAACAATTGATAACCCTTAGAAGCTTAACTTAACTGTACCAACAACATCCGTAGCTACATCGTTTCTTCCGGAAAGAAAATGTTCGCCCGGGAAGAACCAGCCAGCTAAGAAATTGAAAGATACGTCTTCTGTGTAATCCCATGTTACGTTAAGATCAAGTTCTCCTCCAACATCTTTATTCGTTATTGATGAACTATACCTTTCAGCAAGCCAAAAATAACCATATGTTGCGTCTACTGTCAGACTGTCAGTCGGCTCAACAGAACCTCTAAATAGAAGCTGATGCTGGTTAGTTGTAGATGGAGTTGATCCCTGCAGAGTTTTGTAGTATACATTCTGGAACTCTCTTATCGCAGTATCAAACTTACCTCTATACATTCTATCCCAACCTTTGTAAGCACCGTTGGTTGTTGGACCAATGTCGCCTATATCATGCTGTCCAGAATAGAAAATATATTCAAGGCTTCCAACCGGATGCCATGCATAATCTTCCTGGAAATAACGGCATTCAACCATAGCATCAACAGCAAAACCTCTTCGATTTCTGTTGTATTTTTGCTCGTTAAATCCTAAATATTCACCAAGCTGATAAGCACCTTCAACTGCAACTGTCCAGTCTTCTACCGGATCAAAACTACCGCGTCCGCCAAAGGTAATCACATCATCTGTATCATGACCGTATGCAGTAGAAATCAAGGTTTGTGTATTAGCAGCAAGTCCGCAGAATCTGCGGTTCTTATACCAACCATAACCTTCAACCTCAGCATTGTATTCGTCAAACACATAACCAACGTTTACACCCCAAAGGTTGGTGTCATCATCTGCTCTAAGACCGTTTTCCGCTATTTTCGCGTATACACCATCAACTGTCCAGGGAGCATAATCCAAAGTTGCTCTAACCGCGTCGAACGAGTTAACAGCTGTGTATTCACGCGCGAAAAGAGACCTCTGAGGATCTGCCTGTGATGCGCCAACTATAAACCCCTTACCAAACCAAAGATCCTGGCGGCCAATCTTTAGAGTAAGTGGCGAATACAGGAACTCTTTAAGTTCGATATACGCCAAATCCACGCCAACGTCAAAGGCACTGGCACCTGGCGTAGCATCTGGTGCAACCGCAATTGAAGTAATTCTATCTCCAAACGGCGCCTCAATTGAGCCAGTCATTGACCCAGCTTCACTGAAATAATTACCATCACCCCATACTCTTTGGTTTACAAGACGAATTACACCGCTTACATTGTCAGTAAGATCAGCATCAACCTGAACTTCCGCGGTGCTCTGCAGAAATGTTGCCCATGCTGTTGAGATACTTCCATCACCATCTGCCCCTACAGCAGGAACCTCAACCGGATCATTATTCAAATCATAACACCCTCTTGCAAAACCGCGCATTGTTATATCGCCACTGATTTTTACGCTCTGTGTTTCAGCGTATGCAACAGCGGACACCGCAAAAACAAGCGCCATCACGCATAAAACTTTCAATAATTTCATCTTACCTCCTTGTAAAACATGACATTAATCACATTTTAAGCATATCATAAACGAGCAAAACTTTTTGCTCTTATTTTCTATATAGGTATCGTCATATTGTTGACAATTTCCAGCGGATTTTTATTTCATCCCTCCCTTCTGTGCCAGAATCGAAACTGCCTCGACGGTACTTTATGAGATATAACTGTCACCTAACTTTTTCCTATACATATATAACTTTTGATTGAAGTATATCATGAAACCTGCTTAAGTCAAGGTGTGAAACAATAAAAAATTGTTGTTAAGAGAATGAAGTTTAAGGTGCAAATTAATTACTAACACATACAACTGTACAACAGACAGGCTGAGAGGCCTACGGACAGGCACGGGGGCCTGTCCCTACGATATAACGTTATTTTTGCAAATTTTATTAAGCAGAGTCAAAGAATTTTTAACAATATTTTCAATAATTTCGTCAGAAGTTGTCAAATTCTTTAATACTTCAATCCGTTTTTCCGGAGATATAATGTCTTTTGGCATATGTGTATCAGTATTCAAAACCATTCCTGCCTGCGCTTTAACCGCAGTATCAAAAACATGCTGGTTAGTTTCAGAATGGCCTATTCTTGACGTAATTTCCAGGAACACGCCCTTTTCCGCGGCAAACGCCGCGACGTCTTCGCGAATAAAACCCGGATGCGCTAATATATCAACACCCGCGCCAATTGCAGCCGCGTTTGTTCCGGGCAAAACCGGTTCAACCGAAGACTCACCATGTGCGACAACTATTTTCGCGCCCATCTTTCTAGCGTAAAGCGTAAGTTCAGGAAAAACCTCTATGGGCACATGCGTAATTTCAACACCCGGAATT
>JBDRLO010000041.1:0-36883 GCA_043812935.1 Candidatus Omnitrophota bacterium | reverse complement strand
TCCCAAAACATGGGATAATGATGAAAATAATATTACAAATTATTCTATAAAGGTTCAGGCAGGCCTGAACCCTACAGGAAGGCGGTTAGTTCAAATCTTATAGGAAAACAAAAAAACTACAAAAATAATATAGAATTATCGGAATTAGGATTTAACAGGCTAATTTACTGAGTATCGCAAAAAAAATATGCGGGTGCTGAGATATTGGAAAGTTAGTTAAAAGGCAAATCACAAGAGTTTGTCTTTTTTTGTTGTTATGGAAAATCAGAGTTTTTTGTGCAGAGGATGTAGCGAACAAATAACATTTTGATGCAGTCAAAATTTGTATGATTGATGACTTGACTTAATCAGGATGATGGGGTATTGTATTGTTTCTCCGAAAATATTGTGAAATATATTTTTTAAGTTGACAAAAAAGTACAACTTTTGATATATTAACATATCAAAAGTTTAGATAAATTGATAAAAAGTTACAAAAATGGAGTTAGTGATTAATGCAGTTTATTCTTTCAGTGATGCGCAGCCATTCGTTAATGTTACTAAATTTAGAATTACAATTAAATCTTCATCAAAAACACAATATTCTGTTACAATAAATACAAGAAAGTGTTCATGATATAAATTTATTAGTTTTGAAATAAACAGTTTACAAGGAGGATATTTAATATGAGAGTTAGCAAAAGCATTTTAATGAAGGTAACCGCAACAGTTCTTGTTATGATTTTTTCTTTTCATACTGTTCTTGGTGCTAATACCGGAATTTATACAGGAAGTGTTCCGGTTGAATCACTCAAGACACTGCAGGTGCAGACACCGTATAAACCCATAGCTGGGCTGACTATGTATTATCAGAATCTCATTAAAGCTAATCTAAAATATTTTCTTAAAAATACACCAACTGATCTAGAAAATTTATCTTATCGGATTAATATGCTTTTGGAAACCAAGCATGGAAAAGAATTTGCTTCTCAGAATAATTTGAGAATTCTCTATGATTATTCCAGCCCGCTTAAACGTAAAGAAAGAGGAAACTGGATATTGCCTTGTTCTATTGTCGGGCCTAAGGAAGAAATTATATCCGGGCCGTATGAAGCGGTTATCAGCCCTAAGGGAAATATTGACATACAAGTTCCGGCAAGTGAAAAAAATGAAAAACAGCCGCCCAAAGCTTTTGGACAGGTTGGGGGAGAAATGCCGGAATATGAAGCCAGGCCCGATGACATACAGCTTGAAGATGGGGCGATGGTTATGGACAAGAAAAGTAAGAATATTGGTTTTATTTTTGAGGAGCAGCCTGTGGTAACCGATCTTTTTAAGGAAACCATGGATGCTTTATTACTAATGGTTTCTTTTGATGATGTTTTGAAAGCGCATTTCAAGGATATATTACAAAAGGAGAGCAGTAAAAGTATTAAGATCGGGTTTGATGATAAACATGTTTCGATAAATTCCTGGCGCCAGGGCGATGCCATCATGTTTAACGAGAATTTTATGCGCAGCCTGATAAAGATGTTTACATCAGGAACGGAACAACATAAGAATTGGGCAAAATATATTCTTATGCATAGATTACTTCATGAACTCGGACATAGTCCTGATTGGACACATTTACAGCAAGAGATTAATGAAGAGAAAAAGCTTATAAATATCGATCTTATTTTGTATTACCTTTTAAAAGAACTAACAGAGTTACAGAAAAAAACCATTGATCCGATTTTTAAAGACGAAAAATTAAAAGATGAAATAAGGTTTTCTTCCGGGTATTATTTTCGGTTTCTGGATGCGCTTTTATCTTTAGATGTTGAAACAAAAGATATAGTTATCGAGTATTATGCCGCACATCCTAATATTACAAAGGATGAAATCAATGAGTTAATTTTGCGTTTAAAACCGGATAGTGACGAAAGCTTACAAGGGGATGTGCGAAAAGAGATAATAAAGGAATATATAAATAGCGCCGAAGCGAAAGACATAGCAAAAAGTCATTTTCAGGTGGCAGCACCTATGACGTCGTCCGTATTACAGGGCGCGAGAACAGGAGAAGTTTCTGTTCAGGATATCAATGACGCGGGGGCTGACTATGTAGTAATAGATAAACCGGGCCCGGGTGAATCTGCCCAGACAATGCGTGAAAGAATGAGAATGGTTTTCGAAAAAACCAATAAAACAGTAGCGGCGAAATTAGATATAACAAATTTTACGTATGATAATCATGCAACTTGGACACTTGCTCTTAGAGGTTATTTTAATTGGATAAAATCATCGCAATTGGATAGGCTTGTGTTAATACTTGGTTCTGACCTGAGAGGCGAAAACCTATCCGTTTCACTGAAAAAAACAAATGAAGTCGCGGGTATGATACGTACGGAACTTTTAAAAATTGCTGCTAATAATGATAAATTAACACAGGAAGAAGCTGCGGCAAAAATGAAAAAAATGCGTATTATTTATGAAATGAATGAAAATTCCGCTGGTGTTCTTTCCAATAATCTTATTGGTAAAGATGAAAAGCTTCCGGAACATTTGAATGGTGTTTTTCTTATGCCGCGTATTTTTAATAATGCGGAAGTTATCAGAAAAATGATTAATAGGATATATACTCAATGGAAGCAGCGGGGAGAAACAAGTGTTAAGCCGCTTATTTTATGTGACTGCCGGAATGTGTTTGATTCTGAGTTATTTCATGAAAATTTGTATGGGCTTTCTGCTGAGCTTAGATACAACAAGCCAAAACACCTTATGGGGGATCTTACTGAGTATGTTGATTTTGCTGTAGTCGCGCCGTTTCTTAATTTAAGGAAAACCGCCTGGGAAACCGGTAAATTTGTGTACACGCCCCGTACAAAAGCATGGGAAGGCGCTTCTGTGAAACTTGCTCTCCAGGATCTTGAATCTTTGGATGAAACGTATTTTCAAGAATTAAAAAGCAAAAAAGTGACGCATGTAATATTAGGGCATTCTGAGAGGCGTAAGTATCACGCTGAAAGCAGTGAAAACCTCATTAAAAAGATAAAAGCTGTAGTTGCGCATGGAATGGTTCCGATATTTTGTATCGGAGAAAAAGAAAGTGAAATAAATCAATGGAAAAAAGTCTTGAGTAAACAGCTTAAGGACGTGCTTTCCGGATTAGCTAGGAATGAAATAACTAGTCTGATAATCGCGCATGAACCTGTATATGCTATTGAAGGGAGCACTCCGGCAACGCCGCGACAGATTGAGACAACGGCGAAATTTATTCGTAATACAGTCCTAAAAAGATATATTAAGGATCAGAAAACAAGAAATTCTATTCGTATAATTTACGGAGGAAGCGTAAAGGGGTCCAATGTATATGAGATTATGGGAAGTGAAGCAAGAATAGCGCCGGCAGTATTAAGGGTTCTTAAAGGAATGTGGGATGTTATAGGCGCTTTGGTCGGGGGCAGGAGTTTGACTCCTGATTTTTGTAAAATTTTTCAGCGCGCGGCAGATGTGTGCAGGAGACTCGGAAAACCCGCGCCTGTCATTATTGCCAACTGGAAAATGGGAAAAACCAATATGCAGGACGCGGAAGATTCAATAAAAACTTTTTGTAAAAAAGCAAAAAGCATCAGGCATGATGTTGAAGTAATAGTTGCGTGTAATGCTACGCAGGTTGAAAATGTCAGTAATATGCTTTTCAGCGTGAATCAGCCTGTTTCTCCTGACGCACCTAAAATTACGGCACGTGAACAATTTTTAAACGATATAGTTACTGATTTTACAAGATGGATGTGGAGAAACGGTTTTGAGACAACTCCGGAATTTATTGATAAAGCCCTAAAAAAATTATATAAACTGTATTTTAATTCCGAGCTTACTGTAGAGCTTAAAAAATACGGAATTTCATGGTATACGCTTTTAAAACAGGCTGTTCTTTCTCCTGTTTTTGTTGAGGGCGATGTTATAAAAGCCGCAGAGGAGCTTTATGGCGGCAATGGGTATGATGAGTGGTGGGATTTTAAAGAAGAAATTCCGGAAAGCATTGAAAAATACAGGCTTAATGAATATGAACTAACCATTTTAAGCTGGATCAGGCCTAGTAGTTTAATGGATAAAGGTTTAATATGCGAATCAATGATAATGGACATTAAAGCGACTCCGGGAGAGAGAATATTGAATCTTTGGCGGTATGCAGATGAAGTTTTAGATTTGCCTTTTGAAAGTATGAAAAGTGGAGAGTATGACAAGAAAAAAGCAAAAGCATTTTTAAAAAGGTTTGAAGAGGGTCTTGGAGTCGGAGATCAAATTATTGGAGATAATCTTAAAAGGGTCTTAACATATCTGGATTGGCAGACCGAAATAGATGTGCGTATTACAAGTGATAGGCTTTGGCCCGTTACAGACAAAGTGAAAGCACTTTCCAGAAGTTCCGCGCTTCAAGATAAAATGCTTGCAGACCTTTATTTTTTAATAAGAAAGATAGACAGTTATCGTATTAAAAAGGGCGATCAGCAGTATTTGTTTTTTCAGTTAGCTGAAAGTATTATTGACTCTGACAATATGGACTATGTAGATATTGATAACATATTTATGTTTGATATAAATTCGGAATATCTTGAAGATATGGAAGATGTTATACTTGACAAGGCTATTGATCGTGCGCAGATTGAGTATGAAAATTTATTAAGGGTAAATGTATTAAGTAAGGAGAGAGAAGAATTAAAGAAACAGATTGATACTTTTAAAGATATTAAGGCTGAAGGGGGTATTACGGCATATTTAAAGTACAAACTTAGAGATATAATTGCCGTGCGGAAAGCTGAAAAACTTAAAAAGTATGATATAGAAACCCGTGTTGATCCTTTGGATATGAAGGTTGGAATACCGGTTAATGCTCAGAAGCCGCATCCGCGTCAGGAGGTAGTAAATCCGATTCATACGAATCTGTATTTACCCGGTTTTTCAATGGATGCAGCTGATACAATCCATAAACGTTTAGTCGCGGAGCTTATCCGAAGGTGGGTAAATGATCCGAATAATATAAACGTTCGCCATAGTAATATATTCGGTGTTAAAAAGGGTGATATCCCGCGATTCGCGAGGTTTTTGCAGAACAATATTTTTACGGGCAGAGCAAATTTTGAAGTTACGCATTTTGACAAGCAGGACACACATCTGGTTATTAATTACGAAGACAAAAGTTTGGTTTTGAATTTCCGCAGTAATTTGGGGGAATATAAAAGTGCGGGTACCGGCGATCAATTAGTTGTTGTTTGCGATCGCACAAAATATGACGAAAAAACATTAAGCGAACAGTTAAAAGAGTACCCCGGCAGTATCCTGATAGTTGACCCGGCAAATGACCCTGACGATGAAATATTTGTCAGCGGTGTAAAAGACGATATAAAGGATTCGGGAAAAGTTTATCATTACGCGTCGGCATTTACAGATGCTGCTTCTCATCTTTTTAAAGCTTTCGGTGAAAAATTTGGAGTTAAAAATTATTCTGTTACGTATTGCCGGCCGAGTATGTTAGGAGAATTGATTAGTTCTTCTAAAAATGTCGGTAAAGGGCTTATTAAATTATTGCCTAATCTGGGACTTACAAAAGAAGCCCTGAAAAGCAAAGAGGAGTTTTCCGGGCAAATGTATGATATACAGGTTAATCGCGGTGGTGCGGTTGCGCAGATTAATCTGGATCTTGGACAAGAGGTAACTAAAGGCCAGGTAAAAGGGTTTTTAAGAAACCTTGCTTTTAATCCTCTGATGCGGGACAGGGTGGTAATTTCAGAAGATATTAATTTGTTTCATTCTGCTAATGTTGCGGGAAAAGACCCCGTGCTTTTTATTGACGCGGGTAGTGTAAGTGTCAGAGACGGCAGCACATTTGTCGGGATGAGAGCCTGGATACCGGAAGAATGGTCTTTGGCGCACAGTATTACGGATTTGATTAAAAAAATCGGCGTAGAACGGGAACGTTCCCCAAAAGGAGATTTCCCGGAACCGGATATACATAAAAACGCGATTAAACATTCGCATGTACGTACGTCGCATATATTAAGAAAATTTGTTTTATCAAAAGCACAGGATCTAAAAGGTGTGAAATCGGAACTTGAAATAATTCGTGAGGATAATATAGATGTTCCTGTTGTAACCTTAACGGCAGACAAAAGTTCGGATATAAGGTCGCTTAAAGATATGCTGGAAAGTGTAACCGGGAGTAAAATAATAACTTTTTCAAATCAAAATTTTAGGTCGCATGTATATAAAGCAGGCGATTATGTTTTTAGTTCCCCGCATTATTCCGAATTTTATATGCAAGGTGGAAACGAAAAAATTGTTAGAAAAAGCGCGATAAGTGAATTTGTTCAGGCAAAAAAAATGCAGCAGCAGGGATATCCGGTAGTTCGCGTTTTTGGGGTTATTCTAATACAAACTCACGATGCTAATGAATATTTTTTAATGGAAGAATATGGAGATGACTTTGAAGATGTATGTAAAATTATGAAAGATAAATATGAAATCATGGCATCAGTTACAAAAGAAGAAGATGCGGATATTGAAGAAAAAATAACAATAATCAAAGATTATATTCTCAACAGGGCGCGCAAGCTGGGTGAATTTTTTAGGTTTTTACGTGCAGCTTCTCCGACTCTTAGTCAAATACAGATAAATGTTTTGAAAAGCGGGGAAATAATAGTACTGACTGATATTCCGCGCTATCATATTGATCCAGAAATGGATATAAGTGAACAAAACCGTAAAAGAATAGAAGATCTTATTGCTTACACGTTTGAACAGCTTAAGAAAAATACGCCTGAAGAGCTTTTAGGAGAAATGGAAAAAGAGTTCAATAAAGGGCTGCGTACTGAAAGAGTTGTTATTCAGGGCGGAGAGAGCCCTGTGATGCAGGCGTTTTATGGTCAGAGTATAGGTAAAACAGGAATAGATCCCAGGGCTGTAAATATTGTGCGCTATGATAAAATACTTCATTACCAAAATGAAGAATTTATACGCCTTCTTAGGGATATGTACCCTGGGGCAGTTGTAGAGGGTGGCGATACCTGGATAAGTATAAATGGTAAACGTATTCAGGTTTTAAACAGTTCTGACAATAAACCAATAAATGCCGAAACTTATGGCGCGGGAACCGTAATCTGTGATGTGGCATGGAGCCCGAAAACCAGAGAAGAGGCTTTGAAATATATTGAACAAGGTGCTGAACGTGTAATTTTTGTAGGTGGGTCCGAAGATGCCGGCATGAAAACATTTATTCCCGGTGTTATGGAAAAACCGGGCGCTGAAGATCATATTATTGCAACAGGGACAGCTGAAAACAATGCTGTTGCAACAGTTATGTCTATACTTCAGAAGGGAGTCAAAGTTGGAGACGAAAGGTCGGTTTTTGTAAGCGAAAGGATATCACCTTTGCATACTGTGCATGATGGATCTGGATCAGGGGCGTACAAATATTCAAGAGCGCCGATTGCCAATATTGCCGCTCTTCCTGAAGAACGCGGAGAAGGGCTGGATTCTGATCTGCAGTCGCTTTTAGGAACTTCTTCGGGTGTCGGAGCTGAAACCGGTGCTCAAAAAGGCAGTATAGCTTTTGTAACTGTCAGGCTGGAAGAGAACGTTGGCGTGAAAGAGATTAAAGAGCTTTTTGAGCTTGCGTCTTATCGCGGAGATATAGAAGTAAACCGTTTTGCAGGGCGTTTAGGAACCGACGATGTTGTTGGAAAGGATAAACTGGTTTTTGACCTGAACAGCATACATATAGTGGACAATCTTCTTACTATTGCAGTTGGTTTTGATAATGATACTTTTCTTGCCGGCCAAGTCAGGCGTTTAATTGAAGAAGCGGATTCTTGCGGAAAACCGGAAAAAGGCTACATTGAGAAAATTAAACAGGAAACAGCATCGGAGAAACTAAAAGATAAGTCTAAAAAGGAAGACAGTAAGGCAGATCGGCCTGTTGATAAAGACAAAAAAAGTGAGTATATTCCGCTTCCTTCTCCGGATAAAACTGCTCCTAAATTCCGTCCGCAAGGAATGAAAGTGCCTGCGCAGATAAAAATGGATCTGAGCGAATTTTCTTTTGATAAGGGGAGAAGATCCGCTATAAACCAGCTTGCGGCTGAGCTTTTATGGAAATGGACCGGTAATGAAGCTATTGCTGTCTGCAGTATTTGTTTGCCGGATGAACCGTTACTAGAGAACGGCAGGGATGTTTCCTTAAGAGAGTTTGTTCGTTATCTGAAAAAAGAGTTTAAAGACGGTCCCATATATGCTGATGTGGATTTTGTGCAAAATATTCAGGATAAAGAGGGTTTTACTGAATTGGGCTATTTACATATAAATGACCCGAACAAGCATAATCCTATTTTAATTACCCGGGGTAAAGATATGCGGACTAATGCGCATGTCGGAACTCCCGGTATTTTTAACCTGGATCAGTGGATTAAAATAACAACTGATGCTCAAGTTAACGAAGAAGAATATAAGCCGTTATTTTGTAAAGTACATGTTATTAATCCTTTAAAAGATATATACGGGTTAAAAGGGAATGTTCAAGGAGCCCAAAAATTCGAAAACGTGTTTTACTATCCCTCTGTTACGAGTTCGGCAGCAGGCCGGGCTATAGAGGCAATGATCGGGTATGATGCGAATTTTAGCAATATAAATGCCATTAGTGCTAGTCCGGAAAGAGCGGGTGAAGTGAAAATCAAAGATGAAAAAACAGAAGAGGTTGGGTATCGGAATTCGGCAGGATGGTTTATTCCGTACAATGTTACAACTCTGGAAACTCCGGTTCGAAAACAGGGGAATTTAGTTAAATTAACATTTGACCTTTCCCAAAAAGCCACTGTTAAAGAGATTAATGACCATTTTAAAAAAGTAAGCAATGAAAAGGGGATAAAATACCTGGAAAAAGGCATGGGATGGACATCTATTGATATGAAAAACTGTGAGGCTCCATGCGCATTTGAAAGTGAGCTTACTGAAACAGATGGTTATTTGGCAACTGTTTATGTGTGGGCCAGTGAAAGCACTTTGGCAGGGACTATAACTGATACAATTATTTCAACTTCGCTTGAAGATCAGAAAGAGATTAAGGATCTTGGAGACGTTTCTAAAACGGCAACAATCGCTCCGAATTCCGTTCAATTCAAGGAAAAAGAGATTATTCCGGAACTTAAAAACAAAGCCGCTGGAGTTGTTGTGGCAGGTGCGTTCGGAAGAACAGGTAAAGGTTTTCTACGCACAATTTTGGGAGATAAAAACATAGATCTCAAAGCTATTGTTTTGACTTCTGTCAAGAATATAAAAAAATATATTATTGGGCTTCGAAATGACAGCGCGTATGGACAGTTTGGAGTAGAAGTTGAATATGGCGGTATTGACCCTGAAAACGGCTGGCATTATATATGGATTGGAAATGACGCAAACGGTTGGAAAAAAGTGTACGCGTTTGCTGAAAAAAAACTCGGGAAAGTGCCGTTTAAAAAATTAGGCGCTGAAGTATATTTACATGCCACTGGACGTGGTCTTCACAGGCTTAAGGAAAGGGCTGCTTTGGAAGCCGGAGTAACAACCATTTTCGCCTCAGCACCGTACAAAGGTGAAGCAGTAAAAAGTGTTTGGGGCGTAAACAGAGATAATGAACAGGAAGAACTGGAAGACGATATTGTTTCACCTGCTTCATGTACCACCGGTGCGCTTGCGGGAGCTTGTAAAGTTTTGGTTGACTATTTGGGAGACTGCTTTGATGAATTAGTAGGTTTAACAATTCATGAAGCGACAAATGACCAGACTGTAACTAGAGTAATACATCGCACAGCAGTCAGGGGTGAAGCGGCTTATGACACGACAGTGGGCACAAGTTCAGGTGCCGGTACTGCTGTTGGCCTTGCCGTATCTGAACTTTTGGGAAAAGCTGCTATAGCTGCCGCTAGAACGGGTTTTGGCGGGGCTTCGATTGCGGAACCGGTTATGCGCCTTAAACCAAACTTCGAGAGATTCGGGCCTACGGGATTTCCGACAGTTGAGGGACTAAACGAAGTATTAAGAAAAGCTTCAAAAGGCCAGCTTAAAGGGATTCTGGGGTTTCACGAAGGCGATTGGGAACTTACTTCAGAAGAAGCAAAAAGTAAGTTGGAATCGGGTGTAATTGAACCGCGTCTTATGCGGCTTGAGGGAAATCTGTTAAGGTTTGGTTCATGGTATGATAATGAACTTGCTTTTTCCAGGCGTTTGGCTGACCAAATTCCGTATATTGCGGCAAAAAGGAGAGATATTAACCCAGAGAGTCAGAGCAAATCAAAGAAACAGGATACACCTAAAGCTAAAAATAAGTCTGAGAATCAAAAAAAACCGCAAAAGAAAAAGGCGCCAGGGATTTTGGACAGGAATCTTAAGGATACGAAGGATCTGGCCACGAGTCTTAAGGAAACCATGGTATCGATTTGTTCGTCATATTCTTTTAGCAACCGTCTTGTATTGATTTTTGATAACACTATAGGGCAGAAACATGAGGGAGATGTCCTGGATATTGTTGATGCACTTGAAGACCTTAAAAAGGATCCCAAAGTCGGGCCCATTTTGAAAAACCTTATTACAATAAAGGCCGCGCCGGGTAATATTTCGTCTAAAGTTTCAGAATATATCGGTGCTGACCAGACGGAAGTCTTTCTTTTTGCTAATGCTGATTCGCGTCCTGTTTTAAAAAATATAGAAAAGGATGTGAATTCGGTTTATATCAAGGAAGATGGTTTTAATCCGAGAGCGTATCATCCTTTAACGGATATTATAGCGATTAGTTTAGCTGAAAATTTGGCAAAAAGGCTTAACGGCAGTATTCTTAATAAAGTCCGGGAAATAATGAAAGATCTGAACATAGAACAAATAGAGCCGGGTCCGGATGGTATTTTAATTTTCTATCTTTTACCGAATGCTAAGCCTTACAACAAAGGTGAACTTTTGAAGGAGATAGGAGCAATAAAAAGAACGCTAAAATCTGTATAAACGAGATTTGAGTGGTACATGAGAATTTATCAGTAAATGCTATAAATATAAAACAAAGGGCGCCCAAAGGGGCGCCCTTAATGTTTGTTAGGAGACTGTCAAGTTGCAGGTGAAATGAACAAGTCCAGATTAAACTGGGCTTTTTTTATTTAGGAATAAAGGTGATTGCAAGTTGCCACGAAATGTGGTATCTTGTTGTAGGGTAAGGAGATAGAGAATTTTAAAAAACACGAGATATGCTGGTAGCATAAAAATTTGTAGGGAACAGGTATATTTCTGCCCGTAAGGGTGGTTGTTTCGTGGTGATAGCAATATATTTAAGGGGGGGCAAAAATTCGCAACGCAATTATAGTTTTTATTTTTTCAATTTTTTTCTTTTCATTAGCTCAAACTTTACACGCCGAAGATTTTCACGCGGAGTATTATGCGTCCCTATTGGATAATGGCGCAAGTATTGTTTGTAACTATATGCCGGATTCTTCTCTTGTGACAATTGAGATGCGTGTTCTTTCTGGTCTTTCCAATGAAGGTAAATATGCCGGTTCAGGCATTTCACATTTTCTGGAGCATCTTCTTTTTAAAGGTACTAATTTACAAAATGCGCACGAATTACAAAAAAGTATTAAGGCTATGGGTGGTATGGCGAACGCTTCTACAGGTAAGGATTCCGCGGCATATTATATTACGGTACCCAAAGAAAATTTTGAAAAAGCTTTAAATCTTCTTTCGGATATGGTTATGAATCCTGTATTTACTGACCGGGAAATGGAACTGGAACGCGATGTAATTTTAAAGGAAATAAGGCTTTATAATGATGATCCGACAAGTAGAAGAATAAGCCTCTTATTTGATAATGCCTACGAACACCATATTTACAAAAATTCTGTAATAGGAAATGAAAAAAAACTTAAAAACCTTTCAAAAAAAGATATTATTGAATATCATAACGCGGTATATATTCCTGAAAGAATTGTTATCGGTATAGCAGGCGGGGTTCCTCCGGATGAAGCCGTAACCACGGCGGAAAAGCAATTTGGAAAATATACCCAAAAAACCGTGTCATGGGAAAGGCAAATTTTCGAAGAACCCGTGCAGGTTATAGAGAAGAAAAAAGTATTTTCTGCGGAAGTTACTTTAGGGTATATGGCAATAGGTTTTCATATGACAAGTATGTATTCTCCGGAGCTTTATGCGGGAGATGTTTTGAGCATTCTTTTGGGGGGAGGTAATGATTCCCGGCTTTATAAGAGATTGGTAAAAGAAAAAAAATTACTTTATAACGTGAACAGTCAGAATTACACGCCGGAATTCCCCGGACTTTTTATTATAACTGGTATTGGGGAACCGGAAAAGCTTATTCAGGCAAGGGATGAGGTGTTCAATGTTATAGAAGAGTTGAGAACTGGCGGTATAGGAAGTTCGGAGATAACGCGTGCAAAGAATCTGGTAGTTTCTGCTTATTTGCATGCGCATGAAAAGACAAATGTAGTAGCTTCTTCAATAACAAGTTCCCAGATTTTTATGGGAATGCCGGATTTTTTTGAAAAATACGTGGATGATATAAAGGAAGTTGACGGCGAACAAATCAAGAATATTCTTTTAAAGTATCTTAAACAAAATAATTCAACAACGGTTTTTTTAATACCCGAAGAGTATATGGAAACTGGATTTTTGGAATGGAAAAAAGAAAAAAACAAGGAAGACTTTTCTCGCGCGGTTTTGGGAAAATCTGAAAAAACTGATTTATTCCCCTGGAAATCCAGTTATAACAGCAGAGCAAACAGTAAAGAAGACTATAAGGTTTCGGGTGAGACAGAAAAAAACGCTGATCGGCAGGAAGTTATAGTTTTGAGTAATGGTTTAAAAATAATTGTGCAAAGAAAAGGTTATTTGCCGATAGTTTCACTTACGTTTGCTGTCCAGGGAGGCGTAAGGGTTGAAACCCCCGAAAACAGCGGGATATCGAATCTTACGGCTTCAACGCTGCTTAAAGGGACAACTCTACGCCAAGAAAAGGATATAGTGCCTGTAATTGAAGGCCTGGGCGGCAGTCTTGAGGTTTTTAGCGGGATGGACAGTATTGGGCTTTCCATGAATCTTCTTTCTAAAGATTTAAGCGCGGGATTGGATATTTTTGTTGATGTCATAAAAAATGCCGCGTTTCCTGAAGAAGAAATTATTAATCAAAAGGAAAAGATAACCGCTGTTATTGAAGAACAGAATACAGATATTTTTGAAAACGGAATAATAAATTTAAGAAAGCTGCTTTACGAAGGCCATCCCTATTCAATGCGTGTTGAGGGAGAGCTGGAAACTGTAAAGAAGATCTCACGCGGACAAATAAAGGAGTTTTATAAAAACCATTTTGTTCCTGATGGGGCCGTATTAACCGTTGTGGGAGATGTGAATGTAGAAGAGACGATAAAGCTTTTGGAAACAAGATTAAAAGATTGGCAGGGTAACAAAAAGTTTTTGCTTAAGCAGGAAGTCCCGGGGTTAAAAAAGGCTTATATAAAAAATATTTTTATGCCGAAAGAGCAAGCATTATTTCTTTTGGGATTTAGGGGAGTCCGCAAAACTGATAAGATAAAATATGTTTTGGATATTACGGCCGCGCTTTTATCCGGGACAGACGGTCTTTTGTTTGAATATTTACGTGAACAGAAAGGTCTTTCTTATATTTCCGGGGCAGTGTCTGTGCCGGAAGAAGATCCGGGCTACTTTGTTCTATACGCAGCAACCACTGAAAACAATCTTAAAAAAGTTCAACAAAGTACTGTTAATATTATTAAAAGAGTCAAAGCAGGCGATATTTCTGCTGGAGAGATAGATTCTTGCAGGGAAAGACTTATTTCTCAATGGGCATATGCGTTTGAAACAAATGAGGTAGTTTCAAAAATTATGGCTTTGGACGAGTTGGCTGGACTTGGTTTTCAGAATTATAAAGAGTATCCGGAACGTATAAAATCAGTTAAAAAAAATGACCTTGTAAAATGCTCCAGGAATATTTTTAAATTTAATAATTCTGCAGCAGTATTTGTTCATTCAGAATAACCGGCACTACGCCGTATATCGCATGTCGTATATTGGATATCGTGTGTCGATTGAAAAATCCAATCATAACACTAAAAACCTATAGAACGGTTCTTGTTGTGTGCAATGGATATAACCGGCAAACCAGCTAACCGATTAACTGGCTAACTGGAATAACCGGCTAACTAACCTAAACTTGACCAGTGCATATCTTTAGCATATACTACTAACTTATATAGGTTTGGATTATTATAAGATCAAAAAGGAGCCGGATGCTAAGGGAGCCTCAAGTTGCAGGGCAGTTTTATCCCGCGGAGAAAAAAGAGTTGTTGGAAACAGTTATCCGGAGTATGGCGGGTGGGTTTCATAAGATAAATGCTTGCGGTGTAGTGTCTCCCCATGCGGGTTATATGTATTCCGGTGCTGTTGCAGGTGAAGTTTACAGCCGGATAAAACCTAAAAATACATATATTATTTTAGGGCCTAATCATACGGGTTTTGGCGAGCCTTTCGCTGCTTTTAGCGGATCATGGAAAACGCCGTTAGGTCTAGTTCATGCAGATACCGTTTTATTGAAAACCATAATGAATAATACCGGCCTTATTGTAGAGGATGTTTCCGCGCATATGTATGAACATTCAATTGAGGTGCAGCTTCCCTTTATTCAAAAGATTTCTCCTGAAGCTAGAATAGTGCCGATTACGGTACGTCATTCAAACCTTGAGGATTTACGGGAAATAGCGGAAGTGATAACAGAATCTTTGAGAAAAACAAAAAAAGACGCGGTTATCGTTGCTTCAAGCGATATGTCGCATTATGAAACCAGGCAGATTGCTTCAAAAAAAGATAAAAAAGCAATAGAAAAAATTGTTGAGCTTGACCCTGAAGGGCTTTTGGATGTTGTTGAAAGAGAAGATATATCTATGTGCGGAATAATTCCGACAGCAATAATGCTTTTTTGTGCTAAAAAAATGGGAGCTTGTAAAGCGGAACTTATAAAGTATACTGATAGCGGGGAAGTTACAGGTGATACTGCACAGGTAGTGGGCTATGCCGGGATTATTGTCAGCTAACCGGCTAACTGATCAACCGGCCAACCGGCTAACCAACACAACGGGGGTGTAAAATGGTTTTATTTAAGAAACGAAAGATTGTTTTGGCATTAGGCGGTGGCAGCGCGCGCGGGTTAGCTAATATTGGTGTTTTAAAAGTGTTTGAAAAACATTTTGGACGGAATAAAATGCCTTTTGATATGATAATCGGTACAAGTATAGGAAGCCTCATAGGAGCGGCTTTTTGTACAGGAATGCCGGCAGAAGAATTAGAACGCCGGGCAATGGGGTTTAATTGGCCGAATATGCTTGATTTGGGTTTTTATCCTACGGGTTTAATTAAAGGGGATAAATTGGAACGTATAATTTCTGATATGATTGATAATTCTACTTTTGATGATTTAAAAACGCCTTTCGCGTTAACGACTACCAATGTGGAAACCGGAGAAGAATTAATGCATACGTCAGGAGATTTAATCAGGTTAATTCGTGCCAGTTGTTCCTGGCCGGGAATATTTTCCGCTGTTGAGATAGACGGAAAAATGCTTACGGACGGAGGCGTTCGCAACAGTATTCCGACTAAAGCCGCGGAAGAGTTGGGCGCTAGTTGTATAATAGCGGTAAACCCTGGGTTTGCGGTTAAGCATCAGAAAATTAAAAACGTTTTACAGGCATTGGTTCAGTCAGTACAGATTATGGGAGAAGAGCTGAATATGTATCAATCCGAGGTTGCGGATATAGCAATAAAACCGGAGCTTAAAGATATTGACCAGTTTGATTTTGATAAAGCCAGTATAATAATAAAACAGGGAGAAATAGCCGCTGAAAAGAAAATGGATGTTTTAAAAAGAAAGTTGAGATCTATTTGGTAAAATGAAAAATAGGATTTTTGTATTTTTGCGTATCACGGCGAGTTTTGGAATGCTTGCATTACTCTTTTGGATTATGAGAGATGAAATCCGTGATATATGGGCAACTATAGCTAAGTGTAATGTTAATTTTCTTATTCTGGCTGTTTTTGCTTTGTTTGCGGATATTGTAATGCTTGCTTTCAGGTTAACAACAGTTTTTAAAGGTGAAAATCTAAAAGTATCTTTTAAAAAATCACTTCAGCTTACATATCTTGGATATTATTTTAATAATTTTATGCCTAGCGCGGTGGGCGGGGATATAATAAAAGCTTATTATGCTTCGCGCGATAGTAGTAAAGAAAAAATACGTTCATATGCCAGCGTTTTTATGGATAGGTTTATTGGATTGTGTACCTTATTAATAATCGCGGCGCTTGCTCTTATTGTTGATAATGGAAAAGTGAATCAGCCTGAAGTGAAAAAACTGGTATATATTATTTTGGTTGTTGGAATTTTAGTTTTCACGGTAGTAATGAACAAGAGAGTTGCCGGGGTTATGAGAAAATTATTTTCAAAAGTTAAAGTGTTTCGGCTTGGTGAACATTTGGATAATCTCTACAGAATAATTCATGATTACAGGAATAGAAAAATGATTGTTTCAAAAGCTGTTGTTATGTCAATCGCGGCGCAGTATTTTTATTTTTTGACGGTGTATTTATTTTTTTTAGCAGTAGGCGCGAATATGAGTTTAGGAAACATTTTTTTAATAATGCCTATTGTGACATTTATAAGCATGGTGCCTTCGATCGGAGGTTTGGGTTTTAGGGAAGGGGCCATGGTTATATTTTTTTCTTCACTTGCGGGCAGAGAAGCCGCGTTTGCCGTAAGTTTGCTTTTACTTTTCGGGCTTCTTGCTATTAGTATAATCGGCGGAGCAATATATTTATGGTGGGGATTCTCCGGTACGCGCTGTTCCGTGCCGGTTAAAAACAGGGAGGATATATGATAAAAATACTTGTAATTCACGGCCCTAATTTAGATCTTTTGGGAAAAAGAGAAGTTAATATTTATGGGGAAGAAACTATTGAAAAAATAAATGATGCTATAACTAAATCTGCCGCGGGGGCTGTAGAGGTAGATTTTTATCAGTCTAATCATGAAGGTGATCTTGTTGACAAAATAAACAAAACAAAAGCTTCCGGGATTTTGATAAATCCGGCGGCATATACGCATACGAGTGTGGCAATACATGATGCCCTAAAAGCTAAGAATGTGCCTTCAGTAGAAGTACATCTTTCCAATATTTACGCGAGGGAAGAATTTAGGCACAAATCTTTAATAGCGCCTGTTGTTACGGGGCAAATAAGCGGATTTGGTAAAGAGAGTTATATTTTAGGTATTCAAGCATTAATAAATATATTGAATGGATCATTATAATGATTTCGGCAGATGGAGTTTTAAAAAAGATTGAAAAAAAAATTTATAAAAGCAATGTTGATGCTTTACTTATAAATGACTCGGTTACAATCAAATATTTAACGGGGTTTTATTCATCAGGGGCGTTTTTACTTATTTCAAAAAAAGAAGAACCGGTTTATTTTGTAGATTCAATGAACGCGTCATTAGCCGAAAAACCTTTGAAAAATAAGAAAATTTTTTGTATTATTGCTCACGGTAGGGTAATTAACGCTTTAATGTTCTTTTTGAAAGATAAAAAAATTAGAAAACTCGCATTTAATGATAAAGATATTTCTGTGCGTGAATACGAAATGTTTTTACATATGAACGCAGGAATAAAATTGACAGAATTTATCGGGAATATTGCGGTATCAGACTTTATTGACGGGCTAAGAGAGATAAAAACAGAAAAAGAAATTGCTATTATCCGGCAGGCGGCGAAAAAGACGGTTCAAATATGGAAAGAAGCAAAGAAAAGAATTAAACCGGGGTTTTCAGAAAAACAAATAGCCGCTATGATTGATATGATGATATTAGGGCACGGATACAAAAATTCATTTCCCACGATTGTCGCATCAGGTGAAAACACGGCTTATCCGCATGCTGTGCCTACGGAAAAAAAATTTAAAAAAAACGAGCATTTACTGGTGGATTTCGGTATAATCCTCAAAGGTTATTGTTCTGACTTGACAAGAACATTGTACAACGGTAGAATAAATCCTCAAATTGAAGTTTTTAAAAAAAATGTGTTGGAAGCTCAAAAAAAAGCAATAAAAAGTATTAAACCGGGAGTAAGTTTGGCCCGGGTAAGTAAGGAAATAATCCATTTTTTTAAAAACAAGAAACTGGATAATTATGTTCTTCACGGGTTAGGTCATGGTGTGGGGCGGAATGTGCATGAGGCTCCGTTTTGGAGATATAATAGTCCTAAACGTTTTAAAAAGGGTATGGTTATTACTATAGAACCCGGATTATATATGAGAAATTCCGGAGGGATTCGTGAAGAAGATATGGTTTTAGTGACTGACAGAGGATGCGAGGTGTTGACAAAATGATAACAGCAAGACAATTCCGGACTGGTGGAATAATAAATTATAATGGACAGTTTCATGAAGTTTTAGAGGCGCAGCATCATAAACCAGGTAAAGGGGGGGCATTTATCAGGGTAAAGCTGCGTAATCTTGTAACAGGTTCAATAATAAGCATGACTTTAAGGCCGGAAGACACATTTGAAGAAGTATTTGTCGAAAACAAACAAATGCAGTATTTGTATAAAGACGATATGGGATATTGTTTTATGGATGAAGCTACTTATGAACAGATACATGTTTCCGCGGGGATTATTGGTGAAAAAGTAGACTATTTGAAAGAAAACATGGTGGTGTTAGTGAAAATCTGTAATGGTGAGATTCTAGGCGTAGAACCGCCTATTCACGTGGTACTCAGAATAGTTTCAACTGAGCCTGGATGTAAAGGCGATACGGTTTCCGGCGCGACAAAACCGGCGACGCTTGAAACCGGAAAAATTGTGAAAGTTCCGCTTTTTGTTGAGCAGGGCCAGCTTATAAAAGTAGATACGCGTACCGGGGAATATATTGAAAGAGCTTGAAGTAGAGATACAAAAAGGTAAGTAATTAAAATATAATTTACTAACCGAGGGGACGGATTATGAACATAAAACAAATACGGGAACTTGTGGAGATTATGAATAATAATGATCTCTCAGAAGTTGAAATTGAACAGGATGGTATTAAAATTAAACTTGCGAAAAAAGTGTATGGCGGAATTGAACAGGTAGTTACTCCTGTTGTGCAGGCAAGACAACATCCGGCCGCAGTTTCTGAAGAGCCGTTGCCACAAAAGGAAAATGGAAAAGAGATTAAAGCCCCCATGGTCGGTACGTTTTATAGGTCGCCGTCTCCAGATGTGGCACCTTACGTTGAAGAAGGCGACGTTATTCAAAAAGGTGATGTTCTCTGCATTGTTGAAGCCATGAAAGTGATGAACGAAGTTAAAGCGGAACTTGGCGGCAGGATTGCCAGGATATGTGTTGAAAACGCGGAACCTGTTGAATTCGGCCAGGTTATGTTTGTAGTTGAATCAATATAGCAGAGAAAGAGTTGAGCATATGTTTTCAAAAATTTTGATTGCCAATAGAGGTGAAATAGCCCTTCGGATTATTCGAGCGTGCCGTGAATTGGATATAAAAACAGTTGCTGTTTATTCAAAGGCGGACGCTAATTCTATTCATATCAGATTAGCAGATGAAGCTGTGTGTATTGGTAACGCAATGCCGGCGGATAGTTATTTAAATATTCCCAGCATTATAAGCGCTGCGGAAATTACGGATGTTGAAGCTATTCATCCGGGATATGGATTTCTTGCCGAAGACGCGCATTTTGCGGAAATTTGTGAATCATGCCGTATAAAATTTATCGGGCCTTCGCCTGAAAGCATGAAGCTGATGAGCGATAAGATGGCGGCTAAGGATACGATGAAAAAAGCGGGAATTCCTGTTATTCCAGGTTCGGATAACATAATCAAAAACAAAGAGGAAGCTTTAAAGGAATCCAAAAGAATAGGGTATCCTGTAATTATAAAAGCCACTGCCGGAGGCGGCGGAAAGGGAATGCGTGTTTGTCATAATGATATCAGTTTAGTTAACGCTTTTTTAACAGCAAGAAGCGAGGCTGAAGCTGCTTTTGGAAATCCGGAAGTTTATATGGAAAAGTACATAGCAGAACCTAGGCATGTTGAATTTCAGATTATCGCCGATGAGAAAGGTAATGTTGTTCATTTAGGAGAACGCGATTGTACTATACAGCGCCGACATCAAAAACTAATTGAGGAATCCCCGTCAGTTTCTTTGAGTAAAGATATGAGAGAAAAAATGGGCGAAATGGCGGTAAAGGGAGCAAAAGCTGTAGACTATAAAGGTGCAGGTACCATGGAGTTTCTAGTTGACGGCGATAAATTTTATTTTATGGAGATGAATACCCGTATACAGGTTGAACATCCTGTTACAGAGATGGTTACAGGTATTGATTTAGTTAAAGAACAGATAAAAGCTGCGAGTGGCCAAACACTTTCTTTTAAACAGGAAGATGTAAAGATTAAAGGGTGTGCGATAGAATGCCGTATAAATGCTGAAGATCCTGAACATGATTTCAGGCCTTCGCCGGGAGAAATATCAGCTATAAATATACCAGGCGGGCCAGGGATAAGAGTTGATACACATGTTTATGCGGGTTATAAAATCCCTCCATTTTATGATTCTATGATAGCAAAACTTATTGCGTATGGTTCTACCAGGAAAGAAACTATAAAAACGATGCAAAGAGCGTTGGAAGAATTTTATATAGAACCAATAAAAACAACCGTGGATTTCCATAAACAAGTTCTAAATAATCCGGATTTTCAAAGAGGGGATATTTCAACTCATTTTGTAGAGAAATTTTTCCCCAATAAAGAAGAAAAATAGTCTGAAAAAGAGTTATCTTGTCAAAATCGTATCCATTTATGATAAAATTTTCTATTATACAGCATAAGTTCTCGGAATAAATTGAGATGCGAAAAAAGGAGGGATGATGAATTTTTTTAAAAGATTTGGGGTTTTAATTTACGCATTATTACTGGTAGGGGTTGGGTCTGTATTTTTCTTAATGAGCTTAAATCTTATTTTGCCGGAACAATGGGTGGATATTATCGGGGTAATAAATTCAACCATGAGTTTTCAGGTAGCAGCTGTTGTTATAGGTGTGCTTTTTATAATCATAGGGTTGATGGCACCGTATAAATTGGAAAAAACAATTCAGAAGAAGAGGATAGTTGCGTTTCAAAATCCTGATGGTGAAGTTACCGTTTCTATTTCAGCAATAGAAGATTATATCCGTAAAATTGCCAAGAATATTTCCGGAATAAAAGACATACGTTCTCGTGTTTTTATCAACAGAAAAGGGATAAACATTGTAACCGATGTTTCTATAACAGCAGGTGCGAATATTCCGCAGATAACTGAGCGAATACAAATGGAAGTAAAAAATAAAGTTCAGGTTATGCTGGGCGTGGAAGAGAAAATTAGCGTTAAAATACATATAAAGAAAATAGCAAAGTCGGAATCCCCAAGTGAAGAATTTGGCGCGTCTGAAAAATTTTCTTCTTCAGCGATACCGTATAGGGATATCGGTTAGCCGGTTGGCCAGTTAGCCGGTTGGCCAGTTAGCCGGTTGGCCAGTTAGCCGGTTGGCCAGTTGGCCGGTTAGCCAGTTGGCCAGTTAGTCAGTTAGCCGGTCCTTCGACGTAGTCGCTTACGCGACTTTGCTCCCTTCGACTGCGTTCAGGACAAGCAGGATCAGAATTCGAAAAAGTCGAATTCTGTTTAATCAGTTAACCGGTTATGCCGATTGATTTGAGTGCGTAACGGGATGAGTAATAATATAACTAGTGGAGTTGATGGGGATGGATGTTAAAGAGATAATAGAAAATATTTCGAATCAAAGCATACAGTTAAAAAAAGAATTTTTTTCTGATGAAAAAAACATTAATTTAATTGCTGAATCAGCCGCGGCAATTATAGAATGCTATAACAGAGGTGGAAAAGTTTTGGTGTGCGGAAACGGCGGCAGCGCGGCAGATAGCCAGCATTTCGCAGCTGAACTTGTTGTTAGATTTGAAAAAGAAAGAAAAGCTTTTCCGTGTATCGCGTTAAGCACGGATAGTTCAATTTTAACTGCCGCGGCAAATGATTATAGTTTTGATGATGTATTTAAAAGGCAGGTACAAGCTTTGGCAATGCCGGGGGATGTTTTGATTGCTATATCCACGAGCGGGGATTCTGTAAATGTTCTGGAAGCGGTAAAAACTGCGAAAAATAAAGGAAATATAATTATTGCTTTAACAGGCAGAGCCGGCGGGAAATTGTCTGAAATAGTGGATATTCCGATTGTCGTTAAATCGGATAGTACCGCGCGCGTTCAGGAAGTGCATATAATGGTTATACATATGATATGTAAAATTGTAGAAAGCAATTGCAAATAGATTATGACAAATAAAATTAAATTGCAGAAAGAACTGGCAGATATAATTAAAGCGCGAAAAGCTGACGGTAAAAAAATTGGTTTTACAAACGGATGTTTTGATATTTTACACGCGGGACATGTAAGATATTTATCTGAGGCAAAAAAGAATTGTGATTTTCTTATTGTTGCTGTTAATAGCGACAGTTCCGTAAAAAAAATCAAAGGGAATAGCCGGCCTATTAACGGGCAAAACGCCAGAATGGAAGTTCTTGCTGCTTTGGAGAGTGTTGATTTTATTGTTTTATTCGAAGAAGAAACCCCTGAAAACCTAATAAGAATAATAACCCCGGATATACTTTTTAAAGGCGGAGATTGGGCTGAAGAAAATGTGGTTGGCGGAGATTATGTTAGATCAAAAGGAGGAAACGTTAAACTTATTTCTTACGCCGAAGGGTTCTCAACAACCGGTATTATCGAAAAATTGAAAAAATAAAGTAGGAACGTGTTTTTATAACTGTAAGAATAAGTACCGTTGATTTAACGGGCAAGAGGATTAATTATGGATAAAGGTGTTTATAGGATAATTGACGCGAATCTTAACAGAGTTATGGAAGGGATACGTGTTAGTGAAGATATTATCAGGTTTTCATCTGACAATGAGCGGCTAACATTAAAGCTTAAGAATTTACGGCACGAGGTTTTTGAAGCCATAAAAGATTTGCGTAAAGAACATTTAGAGGAGTTAGTTTCTTCCAGGGACTTGAATGATGTCGGGATAAAATCCACGGAATCTGAAAAAAAACGGGATAACTTGGTTGATCTTTTTTTAGCAAATACTCAGAGAGGCAAAGAGTCGTTAAGGGTTTTAGAAGAAGTCCTTAAATTGTTTGACCAGGCATTATCTCAAAAATTTAAAAAATTTCGGTTTAAACTTTATGAAATTGAAAAAACAGCGGTTAAAGAGCTGGAAGATATATGCAATTCTTGATGAAAGTTTTTTTTTAAACAAACAGAAACTTTTAAAGAAGTTTCATGATTTGATTGAAAGCCCGATAGATGTTCTACAATTCCGTTCTAAAAATTTAAACGATTTTTCAATTTGCCGGCTTATTGAAAAAATGGCTTGTTTCACAAAAAAGAAAAAGATTCCTTTTATTATAAATGACAGGCCTGAAATAGCATTTTCAGTAGGAGCGGATGGTGTTCATCTTGGTAAAAGTGATGTTTCAATAAAAATCGCCCGGAAAATACTTGGCGCCGGAGCTATAATCGGGAAGACGATAAGAAGTTATGGGGATTTGCTTCCTTTTGAAGATGAATTAGATTATGCTGCTGTTGGTCCGGTTTTTTCTACGCCGTTAAAACCCGGGTTAAAGCCTATTCCGAGCGGCCGGCTTCGATTTCTGGCAAAGAATACAAACATTCCTTTAGTTGCCATAGGCGGAATAAATTTGAATAATGTGTGTGAAATCGTTGAAAACGGATTAAGGACAGTTGCTTTTGTCCGGTATGGAATTACTCAGAAAAATACATGTGAGGCAATAAAAAATTTAAAAAAATCCATGACGCGGATTATGGAAAACAAAAAAAATTAAGGTGAAACATGATTAGTATTAAAAAAACGCTTTTAAATAAAATTGTTCGGGATGAAAACGTGGACAAGCAGTTTATTCAAAATGGTGTTAAACGCGGATGGATAGTTGTTCCGAAAAATAAAAAACGTGATTTTTTAAAACCGTGTGCTATCGGAAAAGGAATGAAGACAAAAATTAACGCGAATTTAGGTTTGTCACCCGGGTATTCAAGCATTAGTACTGAATTGAAAAAAATGGATGTTGCAGTGTCCGCGGGAGCTGATACTTTAATGGATTTATCTACAGGCCCGCTTTTAAATAAGGTGCGTAAAAAAATACTGTCTTCCTGTCCTGTCCCGCTTGGTACGGTTCCGGTATATGAACTTGCTTGCCAGAAAAAAAAGAAGTTTATTTCCATGGATGAGGACGATTTCGTTGATATTGTTCAAAAACAGGCAGAAGAAGGAGTAGATTTTTTTACCATTCATTCAGGGTTGACTTTAGATTCGGCCTATATTGCTGCTGAGAACCAGCGGATACTAAACATTGTCAGCCGCGGCGGCGCGCTTTTAGCTTCATGGATGATGGCTAACCGGCGCGAAAACCCGTTTTTTTCTCAGTTTGACAGAATATTGGATATTTTAAAAAAACATGAAATTGTTTTAAGCCTTGGAGACAGTTTAAGGCCTGGGGCTATTTCTGATGCTACAGACCGTTTACAGCTACAAGAACTCTTGGTTTTGGGAGATCTTCAACAGAGAGCTTTAAAAAAAGGCGTTCAGGTTATTATTGAGGGGCCCGGCCATGTACCGTTGGACCAGATTGAAGCGAATGTGAAACTCCAGAAATCTATTTGTCACGGAGCGCCATTTTATGTTTTAGGCCCGTTAGTGACGGATGCCGCTCCGGGATATGATCATATTGTCGGGGCTATAGGAGGTGCTATTGCCGCCTGGCATGGAGCTGACTATTTGTGTTATGTTACGCCGGCTGAACATCTTAGGCTTCCGGAAATTGAAGATGTCAGGCAAGGTGTGATAGCGTCAAAAATTGCCGCTCATGCAGCAGATATAGTTAAAAAAATACCTTTAGCTTTAGAACGGGATAATTCTATTTCAAAAGCGCGCGCTAAACGTGACTGGAAAGAACAGTTTAAGCTTTCGTTGGATCCTGATTTGCCTCTAAAAATAAGAAATCAGTCACAACCTAAAATGTCGGATGTTTGTACTATGTGTTCTGAATTTTGTTCTATAAAAATAGCAGAAGAGAGTCTTGGAAAGAAGGTTTAGCGGAGGTGTAGGGAACATGCCTGCCTGTTCCTCATAAAAATAGTATGGGAGAGTAAGATGAAATTAAGTGTTATTGGATCAGTAGCGTTTGATAGCGTTGAAACGCCGTTTGGCAAAAAAGATGATGTTCTTGGAGGGTCAGCTACATATGCTTCAGTCAGCGCATCGTTTTTTACTCCGGTAAATCTTATAAGCGTTGTGGGCATGGATTTCCCTAAACGATATTTGACTATGTTTGAAAAACGAAATATTGATACTTCGGGGCTTGAACGAAAGAGAGGGAAAACATTTCGGTGGAAAGCTTGTTATCATTATGATTTAAGTTATGCTGAGACACTTAGTACGCATCTTAATGTATTTGAAGGGTTTAGGCCTAAAATTCCGAAAAATGTAACACAAAAGGATAATCTACTTTTGGCGAATATTGATCCTGAACTTCAGGATTGGATTTTTGAACAGGTAAAACCTAAAGGTTTGGTTGCGTGTGATACCATGAATTTGTGGATTGGACATAAAAAGAAAGATTTATTGAAACTTTTGAAAAAAGTAGATTTGTTTTTGCTGAATGATGCGGAAGCGCGTCAGCTTTCAGGTGAAACTAATCTTTTAGATGCCGCAAAGTATATCAGGTCAAAAGGCGCAAAGATGATTGTTATCAAAAAAGGTGAGCATGGCGCGTTGTTTTTTTCAAAAGGACTTAGGTTTATGGTGCCGGCATATCTTTTAGAGAAGCTTTCAGATCCGACGGGCGCGGGCGACACTTTTGCCGGGGGTGTGACCGGATACCTTTCAAATTCACGAAAAATCACTGATAAAATATTGAGAAGGGCGTTAGTCTATGGTAGTATATTGGCGTCTTTTACGGTTGAGAAATTCAGTGTTAACGGTCTTTTAAAGGCAAAGCATGGAGATATAGAGAAGAGATATCGGCATTTTGAAAAACTTACGAAGTTTTAGTGTTTTTTATTTAATGGGGTTATATTAAAAAAGGATGAAAGTATTCCACTTGATCTAACCAGTTTGGAAAAAGCAATGGGATTTTTTGAACGGACATTGAATGTTGCTTGTTCGGATGAAAAAATGTCAATGCTTGATAACGATCAAAAAGATGCTATCAGGGCCGGAGCAATACAAAATTTTGAGTTTACATATGAACTTTGTTGGAAGTTTATGAAACGTTGGTTAGGAAACAGCTTGGGTAGTGCCTATATTGACGGAGTAACACGGCGCGAATTATTTCGTTTGGGTGCGGAACATCAATTAATAACAGATGTGGATACATGGATGGAATATCATGATGCGCGGAATGAAACGGCGCATACTTATAACGATAAAACTGCGGATGATGTTTTTGATATAGCTAAGAAATTTTTATATGATGCAAAAAAGTTTATGAAAAACTTGGGAAAAAAGAATGATTGATATATCGGAACGCGATCTTTTAATAATAAAACATATTTTGAGAAAGCATGTGCCGGATTGTGAAGTGAGGGTTTTTGGTTCCAGAATAACATCAAAAACTAAAAAGTATTCTGATCTTGATTTAGTAATTATTGGCCGGGAAAAACTTGCGCGCAGAGTAAAAATGCTAATAAAAGAGGCGTTTGAAGAGTCTGAACTTTCTTTTCGGGTAGATGTTTTAGATTGGTACGCTCTTTCTGAGAGTTTTAAAAAAGTAATAACGGAAGAATACGAAGTGATTCAAAATCCGGTATAATATATGCCGTAAAAAGTGTTGCTTAATGTAAATTTTATACTTAAGCGAGCGTGGTTCAATGGTAGAACTCCAGCTTCCCAAGCTGGTAACGGGGGTTCGATTCCCCTCGCTCGCTCCATTTCTATAAGGTTTTTAGGTAATAGGTGTTTTTGGTGTAGTAAAAATTGTAGTAAATTGTAAATAATCCGCTGTTTGAATCGCCTGTTTTTTTGCACAGGGCCGGAAAGACAAATAAAGAATGCAGGATGTAAACTAGCGAAGTTGTAGTAAAAAGGGATTATCTGTAAAGATTATCCCTTTTTTTCATAAAACGCGATACTGTGATTTTTGGTGAAATGCCTTGCAATTAAAAGTTTTTACATATATATTATTAAATTAATACTCAATGCAAAACATATACAGATTTTCGGCTTTAATGTGGTTTGTTAAAATATGAAGATTTTATTTTGTATATAAAAGAGCTGCAAGGCCGATTAAAAATTTAGGTTAAAAGCTTGAAATATTTTACGGTTAGATTAAGTTGCTTAGCCGTTTTTTGTTAGAAACTTCACAAATTGCGTTTATGAAAGATTTTTTATTCAAAAAGGTAGATTTGAAAGATAGAGATATGTTTATAGAACCGGTTTTTGGAAAAAAATTTTTTGGCAGAGAAGAAATTTTAAGCTCACTTCACAAAAGAGTTACTGCATTAAAAAGCGGTTACAGGCAAAATATGGCTTTAACCGGTCCTATGCTTGCAGGTAAATCATCAATACTCAGGCATTTTTTAAAGAATATCAGCGATTCTGAAATTATTCCTCTGTATATCGAATTGGATGATGTTGATTTCCGGTTATTTTGTATCCAGTTTATGGGGAGCTTGTTGTATTATTATTTAAAATGTGACATGCAGGGGTCGTACTCGCTTTTATCTCAGTTTCAAAAACAAGTTCAAACAGGGGTAAAGAATGCTACAAGTGACGGGTTTGAGTCATTAAAGGAAATGAGCCGTTCGATAATACCTGAAACTGTGAAATGCATGGATAATGTTTGTGAGTTTTTGGGGTGTAGAAAAAACAATGCTGCTTATGAAACAATGCTTGAGCTTACAGAAATATTCAAGAATGAAACCGGCAAAAAATGTATAGTAATTCTGGATGAGTTTCATAACCTTTCAAATTTTAAACTCAAAAAACCTTTTCAGGTTTTCGGCAAGTTTATTATGGTTCAAAAAAATACAATGTATGTAGTTTCAAGTTCACAAAAAAGTTTATTAAAAGACATTTTGTCGGAGAAACTTTCGCTTTTATTCGGAAATTTTGAAGTTATTGAAGTAAACGGATTTGACAGCTGTACGTCAAGAGCGTTTATCTCCGACAAAATGAAGCGTTTTGAGTCTTTAAAAGAAGTCGAGAATTATTTTATACAAATTTCACAAGGAAATCCTTTTTATCTGGAGGTGTTTGTAAATACTTTTTGTGAATTTATGCAGGAAAAAGTGGAAAACGCTGATATGAAAGAATGTTTGTTGGAAGTTTTTGCCCGTACATTATATGATTCAAACGGTGTACTTAACCAGTATTTTACAAATAATCTGAATTTTTTTCTGGAAAAGAAAATAAGAAGAAAATTTATTCCTATTCTAATGTCTTTAGCCCGCGGAAACTCTACTATGAAATCTATACAAAAGGATCTGAAAAAGACAGATAACAATCTGGGAATGAAACTGCAAAGATTGCAGGAAATGGATTTGGTATTTAATAGCGGGGTTTTTTACAAAATAGCAGATAAGCTTTTCGAGTATTGGATTAAATATGTTTATTGTCTTAAGTCACAGTCAATGATTGATGATTTGGATATAAAATACCTTGAATTTAAGCGTTTTATGGAAAATGATTTTTCAGAATATTGCGTTTTTAACCGGCAAAGTATAAAAGATATAATTTGCGGATTGTTTAAAGCTTTTGATAACAGCAAAATTTATATAAATATGAATTACCGTAAGATGCCTCGTTTTGATTCCTTGGAAAGCGCGCATATTAACGACAATGTTATTTGTATAAGGGGTAAATTTTCGAACAAAGAATGGGTTTGCCACGTTAAAGAGAATGATATTGCGGATGAGAATGATGTTCACAGATTATGCGGCAGCAATTCTAAAAATGAGAATGTAAAGGTTGCCCGAAAAATTTTAATCCCCCTTGGGGATATAGAACAAAATGCTTTTCTCGTGGCAAAAGAACAGAATATATGGGTTTGGAGTATTGAAAAACTTAACAAAAATCTTCGATTATTTGGGAAATTCGAGCTTGTATTATGAAAATAGGGGTTATTTCCGATACACATATTTCTTCTTTTCCGTCAAAGCTTTTCGACAAAATTTATGAATGTTTTAAAGAATGCAACCTTATTGTTCATGCTGGAGATTCGGTAGAATTGCCTGTTTTAGAAGAGCTTAAGAAAATTGCTCAAGTTAAAGCAGTGTGGGGGAATATGGACACTTTGGAAGTAAAGAAACAGCTTCCTGAAAAAGTTGTTTTTGAAGCAGACGGTAAAATAATTGGTGTGATTCATGGAAGAGGTCCTGCCTCAAAAGTCGCGCAAACTGCTGCAGGCAATTTTAAAAAGAAAACAGATATTATTATTTTTGGGCATTCGCATATACCTTTTAATGAAGAAATAAACGGTATACTTTTTTTTAATCCGGGAAGTGCGACAGATAAAGTTTTTGCGCCATATTGTTCTATCGGGATAATTGAAATCAATGATGGCGTTATCCAGTCTAAAATTATAAAAATTGACGATTAAAAAATCAGATGTAAAGGTGTAGGTACTGGAATGTTTATGTCTGTAAGGGTGCTTGTGCCGCTACAAATGTGACTAAAATTTATGATATGGATTGAATTTTTTATCTGCGGAGTATTATTGACATTTTTTGCATATAACTTGTGCAAAGAAGGTATAATTATTTCTGACAGAACTCATCTTGAAGAAGGTGTGATTGGTATGTTTTTTCTTGCAGTAGCCACATCTTTCCCTGAAATTGTTACCGGAGGCGTTGCTGTATTTGCTTTGGATAAAGTAGGTTTGGGGTATGGAGATATTGTGGGTTCGGTAATAGCTAATCTAATGATTTTAAGTGCTTTGGA
Organism: Candidatus Omnitrophota bacterium; assembly: GCA_043812935.1. GTDB lineage: Bacteria > Omnitrophota > Gorgyraeia > Tantalellales > Tantalellaceae > JBDRNE01. The sequence continues at coordinate 6,777 of JBDRLO010000041.1, read as the reverse complement.
CTTTTTTTCTGGAAAAGGACGGATTCTTTCAAAAGTTTCTTCTTTAAACAGAGTTACCGGGATTTTTGTTGTTGGTGTGGTTTTTGTTATATTGGTATCCGCTGTTTTGCGTTTAAAAACCGGGTTTATGCCGGTTTTTGGACGGCTGGGAATAGAAAGTGTTTTTGTTGTACTTATTTATTTTGTTTATTTAAAACTTATTAATAAAAAAGGTTCCCCTGAACATAAAAACATATATCATGCTGGGGACGAATCTTTTTGGAATATTTGGGCGAAATTCATCTTATTTTTAGTTATTGTAATGTTTCTTGGAATGTGGATGGCTAAAATAGGCGAAAAAATAGTAATTTCTACAAGTATATCTGAAACTTTCACCGGTACTTTGATTTTAGGTGTAGCAACATCTTTACCTGAAATAATTGTTTCTTTTGCTGCGCTTAGGGCCGCATCTATTGATATGGCGGTTGGAAATATCTTGGGAAGCAATCTTTTTGATGTTTGTATAATCCCATTTTTTGATATGTTGTGCAAAAAACCTATTTTGGGGCTTTTAACCCCGGGACAGGTTCTTGCAACAGTTTTAGCTTTGATTTTGTCACTAATTGCCGCAGGCAGTATGTTTTTTAAAAAGCCCGGCAGGTTAAGGGTGGGGTGGGATACAGGGCTGATTTTTGTTGTGGGATCAGTTGGATTTGTGTTACTATATTTTATAAGATAATAAAAAGATACAATTATGGATATACTGAGTAGAAAAGAAATTGAAAAAAGAGAATATGAATGGTTAGCTCCTTACGCCATGAAAAGCTCAGAAACAAAAGGCCGGCAATACGCGGAAAAAGAACATCCTTACAGAAGCGTTTATCAGAGGGATAAAGACAGGATAATATATTCTACTGCTTTTCGCAGGCTTGAATATAAGACGCAGGTTTTTGTTAATCATGAAGGCGATTATTATAGGACGAGGCTGACTCATACGATAGAGGTGGCTCAAATTGCCAGAACAATTGCAAGGGCACTTCGGCTTAATGAAGAGCTTGTTGAAGCAATTGCTTTAGCTCATGATTTAGGCCATACACCTTTTGGCCATGCCGGTGAGGATGTTTTAGCTAGGCTTATGAAAAAGCATGGAGGTTTTGACCATAACACACATGGGTTGAGGGTTGTTGACCTTTTGGAAAAAAGATATGCCGCATTTAACGGATTGAATTTAACACAGGAAGTGCGCAGAGGGATTATACGGCACGCAAGCCCTTTTGATAAAAAGAGAAGCGGAAATATTGATATTACAGGCGCTCAGCTTTTGGAAATACAAGTCGTAGATATTGCGGATGAGATTGCTTATGATAACCACGATTTAGACGACGGCTTAAAAAGCGGGCTTTTATCAGAAAAGGATTTCAAAGATATACAGATATGGGAGGAGGCTTTAAACGCCATAGAAAAGAAAAATTTGAATGCCGATGAAGAAATCAGGAGGTCACAGATTATTCGACATTTGATAGATGTTCAAGTTTCTGATATTGTTGATACTACTTTGAAACAAATTAAGAAGCTTTGCCTGAAAGATTCATCATGTGTTTCTGAAAGAAATATTAAAGCAGTAATATTCAGTAAAAATATGGAACATAAAAGGTGTTTATTTAAAAAAGTTTTGGTGAAAAAGCTGTATGAGCATTATCGTGTCGTAAGAATGACAAATAAAGCGGCAAGGTTTTTAAAGAGCCTTTTTGATATTTATTGTGACGATCCGAAACAGCTTCACCCTCAGGCTTTTGAAAAAATTTCAATGTATGGCAAATACCGGGCAATATGCGATTATCTGGCCGGAATGACAGACAGGTATGCTTTAGACCAGTATAAGAAGTTTTTTGAACCATATGAAAGGGTATAATTATTAAAGGAGAGTTCCGTTGTATGGAAAGAATACTGTCGAAATTTAATGAAAAGTGGAATTCAAAACAGGAATCAGCTGCTTTAAACAAATATTTAAAAAATCCTATGTGGATTATAATACCTATACTTCCTGTGAAGTATGGAGAGCTTCAAGATACGGATATGGTGAGGTATATAAATAAAAAGGTTAAAACAGAAAAGGAATTGAAAAGTAAACTAAAAAAAATACATAAAATTTTAAAAAAATCACGAAGACGAAAAACTTTTGAACAGTTTGAGTATGGTGAAAAGGTTTTCGGGGCAAGTTACCCTCTTGTTTATGACGGGCATGTTTTCGGAATGCTTATAATTTGTGAACTAAAGAAAACAATGTCATTAGAGTTTCAGCAGGTTTTTACTTCGTTTATTGATACATTAATACGGGAATCGCGTAAAGAGATAGAACTGGAAGAATTGAATAAAACCGTACGGCCGAGAGCTATCGCGCTTTCAACTGTGCATACCGTACACAGGCTGATGACGTCAACTCTTGATCTTAATGAACTGCTTCCCCGGGTTGCCAGGCTTTCTCTTCAGGTTATACGCGCAAATAGATGTTCTATAAAACTTGTAGATAAGAAGAGAAGAGTATTGTTGCCTCGGACTACTATAGATCTCAGAAAAGAAAAGACTAAACTGAAAAAAGTGCAAATTGGCAAATATTCACCCGGCCGCGCGGTTAAACAGGGCAGGCCAATACGCGGACGTAATTATTTGGCTTATCCTATGATAGATGAAGATGTTGTTGGCGTTATTACTCTTTATGACAAATTGGACGGTACGAATTTTTCGGAATTTGATGAAGATATAATGAAAACGCTTTCAGAACAAGCCGCAATCGCAATAAAAAACGCGCAGCTTTTTAAGGAACAAACAGATTTAACTTTAAGCAGTATTAAGTGTATAGCACAGCTTTTGGAAAACCGGCCGCATGGGGTGCATCGCGCGGAAGCGTCTTTTCTGAAACTTATCAGTATTATCGGTTTGAAGTTTAATATGAATGAAAGCGAAATAAAAATGTTGCAGTACGCGGCAATGTTGCATGATGCCGGGCAGATAAGTATTCCGGAAAAAGTTCTTATGAAAAAAAGCGGGTTGACCGGACAGGAGTATGATATCGTAAAAACACATCCCATGAAAGGGGCGTGTCTTCTTTCAAAATTCAAACCATTAAAACCGTTGGTTCCCATTATTCTTTATCATCACGAGAACTATGACGGTACAGGCTATCCTAAAGGATTAAAAGGAAAAGAGATCCCGTTGTCTGCCCGGATTTTAGCGATCGTAGGTGCTTTTGAAGCTATGATCACGGAAAAACCGTATAGAAAAGCTCTTTCGGTTAATACCGCGATCAAAGAAGTTTTAAGGAATTCCGGGACGCAATTTGATCCGGATGTTGTAGATATTTTTTGTTACGCAGTTAAAAGAAAAGACATCGAACGGCTTTTGAAAAAGGAAATAGGAGGGCATTATGAAGGATAAGCTGCAACGTATTATGAAAGATAAATTAATGAAAGAGGTTTTAGCTTTCTTTTTCCAGAATCAGTCCAGTGTAGACAGTGCGAGCGGGATATCGGCATGGGTGCGAAATAAAAGGGAGAATGTACAGCCTGTTTTGGATGAATTAGTTAAATTAGGTATTTTGGAAGAAGACAGCATAGGTTCAGCAAAAGGATATTGTTATACGCGTGACGCGAAAATTATGAACATAATTGAAAATTTAATGCAAAATGCTAAAAACTAATAACCATAAATATAGATTTTTTAAAATAGTAATATTTAGTTTTCTTTTGGCCTTTTTGCCAATCCTCTTTTTTGACAAAATAATTACATTTATTATAAATAATTTTACGGATTATAAGTTAACATATGCTCATTGGGGAAATAGCATTTTTGACCGTAAAGATATTAAAGAATTACAAGTACATGCCAAAAATGGAAAATTTGATATCTATGCTGAACAAGTGAATATTGACTTAACAGGCTTGGATCTGTTTAAAAATCCCAGAGTCGCGTTTGTTTGTAAAATGTCAGGGGTTAAATTTATCAAAAATGAAACTACATTATTGCCGAAAGGCGATAAAATGTTGGCTTTTTCTTTTGAACCAGGCCGTATATATGAAAACATAAGTTTTAATGGGCTGGTTGATAGAAAACTTTTCGAAATAACAGGGTTTAAAGCAGATTCAAAAAGCATAAAAATAGAAGGGAACTATACTTTTGATAAAGTTTTAAGCAGTGTGTTTTTAGACGTAAAATTATCATTTTCTCCGGAGATTATAACTGCCATGGATGACAATTTTATAAAAACAAACATGTTGTCGCTTGAAGCCAATGGATGGTATAGCGCATCCATTGAATATAAGGGAAACCAGGAATTGCTCAAAGCGGTTTATGATTTTGTTCTGCCGGATTGATCCTTGCAAAAAGCCGTTTCAATAAGAATGTTAACTTAAAAAAGTTAGTTTTTGTCTGTTTTTTCGAAAAATACTTGTTAAAATTTTAAAATTTAGTATAATACACATCTTGTGTATTGATGTGTTTATGCTGGAATATGGCTCAAATGATAGAAAAAGATTTTCAAAACGATTTTTTTGAAGAAGAAGTTTCTTGTTTGACAAAAATAAAGAAACCTCGGAGAATAAAGCGGTATTCTGAAAAAAGGCTGTTGTCATACATAAAGATGCCTGTTGAATACATAGTTATTCTAAGCATTGGAGTGTTAGTTTTGTTGATTGTTTCATATGCTGTTGGTGTTAAAACCGGCGAAACACGTATGAATACAAAGTTTGCTGTTAGTGAAATGCCGATCATTGGACAAGACGAAGCTTTAAAAGAGGATTTGGGAGTTGTTCAATTATCGGATTCTGAGCCTTTTGTTCAGGAAGAAACCGTGAAATCAGAGAAAACTGTTACGGAAGATGTCCCCGTGACAATTGAAGAAAATCTTGAAAATACGGATAATTCGTTGGTGTTAGAAGAAATATTATCTACGCCGAAAAGTGTCAAAGGTGCAGTGGAGAAGCCAGTTTATATTATACAGCTTGCATCATTTAAAAATGAAAAATCCGCACAGAAAGAAATCCAGGTGCTTAAGCAGATGAACATAAACGCGGATTTATTGAAAAAAGGGGAATGGTATCAGGTTTCCGCGGTAGGTTACGGGACAATAAAAGAAGCTAAAGCTGCAAAAGAAAAGCTGGCGGAAACATATACGGATTGTTATATAAAGCGAATAAAATAGTATAAATTTTTGAGAAAAATATCAAATATAATACCGGCATATTAGTCGTATTTTGATTAATACCGGTTTAGTAAAAGGGAGGCAAAATAATGACACAACATCCAAGTTTGAAAACTAGCCAGGTTGGGGCGAAATTTCGTTCTGTATTAAAGAGATATGAAAGAATAAAAGAAATGGTTGAAAAAGAAAAATGGGAAGAGGAAAAGGATTCCGTATATAAACTTCCAAAGTTAAAACGTATTAAGTTTAAGGTAAAAAAGACTAAAGGTCCTGAAGAAGAGGGGAAAGAAGGGGAAGAAGCTGCTAAAGAAGCAAAACCTGCTGCTTCGGCAGGAAAAAAAGCTGAAACTAAAGGTGCAAAATAAATCTTTGCAGCGTAGTTTAATTCAGTATTTGTTTTTTAAGTTAGACCAAATTATTAATTGTACAGGACAATTTAGTTAGGACAAAACAAAAATGATATCATTTGAAGATTTTAAAAAAATTGATCTCAGAATCGCGGAAGTAGTGAGCGTTGAAGAGCATCCTAACGCGGATAAGCTGTATGTAATTCAGCTCAGTCTTGGCGATGAAAAAAAACAGATTGTTGCGGGTATTCGGAACAATTATTCTATGACAGAATTAATCGGCAAGAAAGTTGTTGTTGTGAATAATTTGGATCCTGTCGTAATAAGGGGAGAGGAATCCAATGGTATGCTGCTTGCCGCGGGTTCTGAAAATGGCCCGGTTATTTTAATGCCGGAAAAGGATGTTGTAGCCGGGACAGTTATTGGTTAGTTGTTTTGTATAAATCTGTAGGGACAGGTCCCCGTGCCTGTCCGTTACATTAACGTGAAACATGTTGCGTGCAACGTGTAACGCAAAACAAATGAGTCAGGAGGTTTTTCTTGGCTCTTTTTTTTTATGAGAGGGAATTATGGTTAGTAAAAAAGGTGTTACTGCTTTTGAAATGGCTGAAATTGACAGAAGAGCTCAGGAAGAATATGGAATCTCCCAGTCAATACTAATGGAAAATGCCGGGAAATCTGTTGCAGAAGTTATTTCGGAAGATTGCACTTCATTAGATAAAGAAAGAATCGCGGTTTTTTGCGGCAAAGGTAATAATGGCGGGGATGGGTTTGTAGCGGCAAGGCATCTTATCAGAAAAAAACCGCTAGAATTAGTTTTGTTTGTAATGGATATGGACAAAATAAAAAGCGGATCCGCGCAGGACAATTTTATTTCCGCGCGTAAAGAGGGTATAAGCATACGTTCTTTAGAGGAATTTAATTTACTTGAGAAAAATGAACGGGATTTTACAATTGCGATTGATGCTCTTTTTGGAACAGGATTTAAAGGCGAATTGCCAAAAAATTGTTCAAATCTCGGGAAAATGCTTAATTCTTCAAAAAATGTTAAGATTTATGCTGTTGATATTCCGTCGGGCTTGGATGCAACAACGGGCCAGGCTTCGCAAAATGTTCCAAAGGCTAAAAAAACCATTACATTTGGTTTGCCAAAAAAAGGTTTCTTTATAAATTCAGGTCCCTTTCTTTGTGGGGAAATAGTAGTGAAAGACATTGGTTTTCCTCAAAAGCTTCTTTCAGAATATAATACATAAC
>JBDRLO010000040.1:0-80639 GCA_043812935.1 Candidatus Omnitrophota bacterium | reverse complement strand
GGCATGTAACACGTTATGCCGGTTAGTTGGTTAGCCGGTTAGTCAGTTAGCCGGTTATCCGGTTATCCGGTTGACCAGTTGACCAGTTGACCAGTTGTTTACTGTAGGGACAGGCCCCCGTGCCTGTCCGGTACATGTTGTGCGTTTGCGCGGCATGTAACACGTTATGCCGGTTAGTTGGTTAGCCGGTTAGTCAGTTAGCCGGTTATCCGGTTATCCGGTTGACCAGTTGACCAGTTGTTTACTGTAGGGACAGGCCCCCGTGCCTGTCCGGTACATTGTTTAGTTGTAAAATTAAAAATTTGGAGATAACAATGAATGAAAAAACATGGATACAAGAACGGATTAAACCGGATCAAATAGAAAAATATCTGGATAAAGGCAAAGATTTTATTGATGACGTTGACATAGAAGAAAAAATACGCGCGAATAAGAATCCGGACCGTAAAAAAATAAAAGATATTCTGGAAAAATCATTTGCTATACAAACCTTAAGTATGGATGAAACCGCGGCGCTCATGAATGTTCAGGACGAAGATCTGTGGAAAGAAATGATGGAATTGGCGCTTAAAATTAAACATAAAGTTTATGATAACAGGATAGTTACGTTTGCTCCGCTTTACATGGGTAATAGGTGTGTTAATAACTGTCATTATTGCGCGTTTCGGCAGGATAATGATGAAGCGGAAAGAAGAGTACTTAGTCTTTCTGAAATAAAAAGAGAAACAGAAATACTTGCTGGAAAAATCGGACACAAACGTTTAATTGTTGTTTATGGGGAGCACCCCGAGACAGACGCGGATTATATAGCGGAAAGTTTAAAAACTATTTACGAGGTGAAAGTTCCCGCCGGAGGCGGGTCCGCCTCTGGCGGAAAAACAAAAAAGGGTTGGGGCCAGATCAGGCGCGCGAATGTTAACGCGGCGCCGTTTTCAGTCGAAGAATTAAAAGGATTAAACGAAATTGGTATTGGAACTTATCAGGTTTTTCAGGAAACTTATCATCATGAAACATACAAAAAGGTTCATCCTCAGGGAACCCTTAAATCTGATTATGCCTGGCGGTTATATTGTATGCATAGAGCGTTTGAAGCCGGAGTGGATGATGTCGGTATTGGCGCGCTTTTTGGGTTATATAACTGGAAGTTTGAGATCTTGGGATTAATATGTCATTCCCTTGAACTTGAAAAAAAGTTCGGGATAGGCCCTCATACTATTTCTTTTCCAAGACTTGAACCTGCTGCAAATACTCCTTTTGCCGGCGGGGGGAAATACAAAGTGGATGATGAAGATTTTAAGAAGATTGTAACCTTAATACGTTTAGCCGTTCCGTATACGGGTATGATATTGACTGCCAGGGAGACACCGGATATAAGAAGAGAAGTTGTTTCCTTGGGATGCACACAACTTGACGCGTCAACCCGCATAGGTATAGGGGCTTATGCTGACCGGTATTCAGAACAGGAAGGGCGGCGTCAGCAGTTTTTGCTGGGTGACACTCGGACACTTGACGAGATTGTGAGAGAAGAGGCGGAAAAAGGGAGAATAACTTCTTTTTGTACGGCTGGATACAGGTGCGGAAGAACAGGAGAATGTGTTATGGATCTTTTGCGTTCCGGCCAGGAAGGCAAGTTTTGTAAACTAAACGCTATTCTTACATTTCGCGAGTGGCTTGATGATTTTGCTTCCCCTGAAACGTTGAATGCCGGAGAAAAAGTTATTCAGCGCGAAATAGAACAGATTAAACAGGAAAAATGGCCGGTGTATCCGAAACTTGTCGAATATTATGAGAGAATAAAAAATGGCGAAAGAGACCTTTTCTTCTGAAGAAAAAAAACTATTTAATAAAATTGCTTCGGGAATATTTAAGAAGTATGGAATTATTATTCATCTGGCGGAGATCAGAGGAAATAGATGGTCTTATGTTTCGGGCAAAAGGCTTAAAGAGTTTTCATGCGAGGCAATTGAACGTATAAAGATTAATGAGGGGAAAGGTATTGTACTTTATAATAATATCATTAGAGATGCTAATAAAGAATCAGAAATAAAAGGGTTTTTAAAAGCAATTATACAAAAACTGAAATGAATAAAAAAGAAATATTAGGATGGATTAAAAGTTCCCAGTGCGATGAGCTTTTTAAAAAAGCGCATCAGATAAAAAAGATACATTCCGGTGATAAAGTTTTTATTCGGGGTATAGTAGAGTTTTCTAATAAGTGTGCGCGAAATTGCGCATATTGCGGGTTAAATCATGGTAATGAAAGTTTAACAAGATATACTATGCCGGATGAACATGTGATAAAAGTTGTTCAAAAGATTAAAAAGGACGGTATTAAAACCATAGTTTTGCAGTCTGGTGAAGATTTGAATCACACGCAGGAAAGAATTTGCGGGTTAATAGAAAAAATTAAAAAGTATCACAATAAGACAGCGATTACATTATCGTTGGGAGAAAGGCCCATCTGTGATTATAAAGCTTTTCGGTCTGCCGGTGCGGATAGATATCTTTTAAAAATTGAAACATTCAATCCAGGGCTTTACAAAAAACTGCATCCCGGACAAGAGTTAAAGCAACGAATAAAAGCATTAGAGACATTAAGAAAAACAGGTTATCAAGTAGGAACAGGAAACATTGTGGGGCTTCCCGGGCAATCTTTGGGAGATTTGTCAGAAGACATTTTATTTTTTAAAAATTTCCAACCTGACATGATAAGTGTTGGGCCGTTTATCCCTCAAAAAAATACTTTATTGAAAAATATACCGCCGGGCAGGGGCGACATTGCTCTAAAAGTGTTGGCGCTTACAAGAATTGTGACTCAGAATGCGTTTTTGCCGGCGACAACGGCTTTACTGACCATTACTCCTGAAGAAAAACGGTTTCATATTTTCACTGCCGGTGCAGATGTAATAATGTTAGATTACACCCCCAAACATTACCGGGAAAACTACAAAATTTATGATAATAAAAAAACAATAACTTTTCAAGATGCCGTAGATATGACAAAGGATTCAAATAAAGTTATGTGTGTTTGGATAAAGCCGATTCGTTGCGTGTCCGAAACAAAAAATAAAACGGCAAATTTTCAAAAACAAATACCAATGACGGATGCATGGCGCCTATGCCTTTCCGAACAAAAAAATAAATACCAATGACGGATGCATGGCACCTGTGCCTTTCCGAACAAAAAATAAATACCAATGACGGATGTATGGCACCTATGCCTTTCCGAACAAAAAAATAAATACCAATGACGGATGTATGGCACCTATGCCTCTCCGAACAAAAAATAAATACCAATGACGGATGTATGGCACCTGTGCCTCTCCGAACAAAAAATAAATACCAATGACGGATGTATGGCACCTGTGCCTTTCCGAACAAAAAATAAATACTAATGACGGACGTAGGGACAGGTCCCCGTGCCTGTCCGAAACAAAAAAAGATAATTCGTAATTACATGATGATCAATTTCAATTTTTTAAAAATTTCCATTTACAAAATCCAAAACATAGTGTCTAATAATAGTGTTAATAATATATTTAATATGCCTGATATCAGATATTCAACTTAATCCGTTTAAATAGAAAGGGCCTGTCTATGAAAAAACTGTTCACTGTTTTTTTAAGTATGTGTTTTTTTTGTTTAATGCTTCCTGTTTCCGCAAAAGCTTCACAAGATGAACCAACCATGAAAGAGTTAATGGCAGAGATAAAATCTTTAAAAAACCGTGTTGTTGAACTTGAATCGAAACTCAATGAACAAGGAAAATCTTTGACTAAAATAAAGAAAGGGAGCTATATTGATGATTTGAGTGATAAACATCAGCAGCCGCATGGTGGGGTTGATACATTAATCGATGAAAAAGAAGAAAAACGGTCTGTTTCAGAGGCACTTTCCATAGAACCTGCTATGCCGGGAGACTTCAAAATAGGCGCGGATATTACGGCTATAATACAAAGTTCCCCTGATACTCATCTTTTGGGCGGACGGGATGTAGGGAAAACAGCCGGTTCGTATCAGGCAAACGTAACTATCGCGAATGAGTTTAGACAAGTTAATGGTATGGCGCTCGCGAATTTGCGTATTGACCAAGGTAATGGAGTTGAACCGTATCTTACGGTTTATAGCAATGTCGATAACAATGTTTGGGAAGATGACGAATTTTCACTCAGTGAAATGTTTTATGAACAGCGTCTTTTGGATAACAAAATTGTTATAGATTTCGGAAAATTGGATCCAACCGTGTTTTTTGATTTGAATAAGTACGCGGGGTCAGATACAACGCAGTTTCTCGCAAGGATATTTAACAACAGCCCTGTAATAGAGTTTCCGGATAACGCGGGAGGTATAACCGCGTCTATTTATCCTGAAAAATGGTTACAGTTGGGATATCTGGTTATAAGCGGGGATCCTGCTCTTAGCAGGCTTGGTTCAGAACTTTTTCATCTTGCGCACATAGGGTTTAGACCGAAAGTTTATGGCCGGGAAGGAACTTATAGATTTGAAACATGGTTAAACACAAATCCTCATACAAGGTGGGATGATGTAAAGAAAGACAACGAATATGCTTATGGTTTTTCACTTTCATTTGACCAGGAAGTAACGGATGAGATAGGAGTTTTTACTAAGTTCGGATGGCAGGAGCCAAAAGTATATAATCCTGCGAGTACCGCGAATGTTTCAGAAGACGCGATTTTAAATACTTCGCCTGATATTAACAATTTTTCGCTTGAATATATGTGGAGTGCCGGGCTTCAGATTAAAGGCGGGCTTTGGGGCAGGAAAAAAGATGTTTATGGAATTGCTCTTGGCCAGGTTATGCCTTCCGGGGACATGAAAGACGCGCTTGCAAGTTCTTCCGGTAATGACAGAAAAGCCAAGGATGAAACCCATTTTGAAACATATTATAATATTTACGCGAATAAATATTTGGGTATTAGCCCCGGAGTACAGCTTATTTGGGATCCTTACGGGGCTGATTCTGGAAGCAAGGAAATGATATCAGTTTATACATTGCGTGCGCATGTTGATTTTTGACCTATTATATTAATGGTATTTTAACTAGGAGATATGGATGGAAGAAGCCAGGGGCATAAAGAAAATAGTTGATATTTATGGTGAAAATGTTTTCAGTCTGAAAACAATGCGTAACTATCTGTCTGATAAAGCGTATAAATCGCTTAGATCAACAATAAAAGAAGGTAAGTCCCTTAATAATGAAATAGCGGATGAAGTCGCGGATGCCATGAAAACATGGGCTGTTTCAAAAGGCGCGACTCATTTTACTCACTGGTTTCAGCCATTAACGGGGACAACCGCGGAAAAACATGATTCTTTTATTGTTCCGGATCAGGAAGGCGGAGTTGTTCTTAAGTTTTCAGGAGAGGAACTTATTAAAGGCGAGCCGGATGCTTCAAGTTTTCCATCCGGTGGACTTAGAGCGACTTTTGAAGCGCGCGGGTATACGGCATGGGACCCTACAAGCCCGGCATTTATAAAAGAAGGCAAAAATGGTGCTACACTTTGTATCCCCACGGCTTTTTATTCTTATCATGGAGAAGTTCTTGATAAAAAAACACCGTTATTGAGATCCATAAACGCGATTTCTAAACAGCTTTCCCGATTAGGGAAAATTTTCGGCATACAAAATGATCAGAGCCGGCATCATGTTACTTTAGGCGTGGAACAGGAATATTTTTTAATAGATAAAGAGCTTTATGTGAAAAGATTAGATTTAATGCAGACAGGAAGAACTTTGTTTGGAATAAAACCCGCTAAACATCAGCAGATGAGCGACCATTATTTTGGCGCTATTAAAAGCCGTGTAATGGTGTTTATGGAAGATCTTGATTGGGAACTTTGGCGTTTGGGTATCCCGGCGAAGACAAGACATAATGAGGTGTGTCCCGCTCAATTTGAAATTGCGCCTGTTTATGAAGAGCAGAATCTTTCAGTGGATCATAATATGATGATTATGGAAGCGTTAAAACAAACCGCGGAAAAACATAATTTTGTATGTTTACTGCATGAAAAACCTTATGCCGGTGTGAACGGGTCCGGCAAACACAATAATTGGTCAATTTGCGGCTCTGATGGAAAAAATTGGTTATCACCAGGTGACAATCCGCATGAAAACGCCAAATTTCTTACAATAATTTGCGCGTTAATTAAGGCAGTTGATGAATATGCCGGTCTTTTAAGGGCATCCATTGCTTCTAGCGGAAATGATCACCGGCTTGGGGCTAATGAAGCTCCGCCCGCGATTATGTCGATATTTCTTGGAGAACAGTTAGCCGATGTAATTAGTCAGATAGAAAAAGGCGGCGCGAAAAGTTCTAAAAAGTCCAAAGTTATTCAGATTGGAGTAACTTCTTTGCCCCCGCTTCCTAGGGATGTGACGGACAGGAACAGGACATCTCCGTTTGCTTTTACAGGCAATAAATTTGAATTTCGTGCCGTAGGGTCAAACCAGAATTGTGCGTGGGCAAATACTGTATTAAATCTTATTGTGGCCGAGGCGTTAGATGAAATCTGTTCTGATTTAGAATCAAAAACTAAATCAAACAAGAATTTTAACGTTGTTTTGCAGAAAATACTTCAAGGTATTGTAAAAAAGCATAAACGGATTATATTCAGCGGAGATAATTACAGTAAAAGCTGGACTAGTGAAGCCTCGAAACGCGGATTATTAAATTTGAAAACTACAACTGAAGCTTTAAAAGTTTTGAAAGAAAAAAAAGCAGTTAGTTTATTCCAAAAACACGCGGTTCTTTCCAAAGTTGAATTAGAATCACGTTATGAAATTTATAGAGAGCAATATGAAAAAATAATAAAAATTGAAGGAACATGCATGTTAACAATGGCTAAAACAATGATAATACCCGCGGCAGTCAGGTATATTGGCCAGTTGGCTTATGCTGTGAATAACGCGAAAAAATGTGCAAAAGGGTTAAATAAACTGAAAATACTTTTAAATGAAATAAGCGCACATGTTGAAAGAGTATTAGCAACTTCGGAAAAGCTTGAAAAGAATATAAATAAAAATTTAGTTAAAGAAAGTATTGATAGTATGGAAATTTTACGCGAATCAGTTGACGCGCTTGAAGGGCTTTTGCCTGAAAATATATGGCCGCTGCCTTCATATGCAAAAATGATGTCACTTATGTGAAGTAGGTATTATGAAAAACACTTCTGATGCAAAATATTTGGAAACTTTAACAAAGATCAGTAAAGCAATAACTTCAGATCTTTATCTCGAAGACATACTTAAACTTATTGTTAATTTGACTGCAAGTGTTATGAAAGCTAAAATATGCGCGTTATGGCTTTTAGCCGCTGATATGAAGCAGTTAAAGATAAGAGCGACGCAGGCTTTAAGCCAGGAGTACTTAAAAGAGCGGGCCTTAAACGTTGGAGAAGGTATTGTTGGGCTTGTTGCCAGGGAACGCGCGGCTATAGTTATTGATGATGTCTTAAAGGATGAACGTTATAAAGAAAAGAAACTTGCGCAGAAAGAAAATTTGGTTTCAATGTTAAGTGTTCCCATGATGGTTAAAGATAGTGTGATTGGAGTTATTAATGTTTACACTACGAAGCAGTACAAATTTACAAAGAGTGATATTGCTTTGTTAAGCACGGTGGCAAATCAGGCTGCGGTTGCGATAGAGAATACAGAACTTATGGTTAAGACTAAAATTATACAGGAAGAACTCGAAACACGGAAAAAAGTTGAAAAGGCAAAGGGTATCTTAATGAAAGAACAAGATTTGTCGGAAGACGACGCGTATAAATTGATCAGGAAAACGAGTATGTATAAACGTCTTTCAATGAAAGAAATAGCTGAAGCAATAATACTTTCTTTTGAGATCAGCGGAAGAAGGAGAAATAATAATTAAACTTTATTTATGGCAGAAGGATTAATGATTTTTCTTTTAATGAAAGATAAAGCGAAAAACAAAAAGACGGCAAGTTATAAAAATTAGAAGTTATAACTTGTTGTTTTTTTTGGCAAGTTAATTGTTTAATATGGTGCATATAACATACTTTACTTTGTATGTTGAAAAAGTGTAAAAACATATTACTTGCCGCGTGTAACGCAAATAAAAGGATGCTAAGTGGATTTGATAGGAAAACAAATAACAAACGAATATATAATTACGGATTTTTTAGATGAAGGCGCAATGAGCTGGGTTTACCGTGGGCTAAGGATGGTAGATGATACGCCGGTTGCGGTAAAAGTGCTTAGGGAAGGCGCGAGCAGTCAGCGGGCGGAAGATATAATACGTTTCAGACGGGAGGCGGAAGCTGTATCAAAGCTTGACCATAAAAATATAGTGAAAGTATATGAAGTGTGTGAGTACAAAGGGTTGAATTGCATAATAATGGAACTTGTGGAAGGTGAAAAATTAGACCAATATATTCCAAAAACAAAAGGTTTGGATGTGAGCCAGACTGTGGAGATAATTGGACAGATAGCAAAAGCTTTAAGTTATGTTCATAGCGCGGGAATAATTCATAGAGATTTAAAACCGGCAAATATAATGGTGACAAAAGATGAGAATAATAAAATTTGTGTAAAAATATTGGATTTTGGGTTGGCGAAAGTAATGGAACTAACGAGAATAAAAGAGATAGGGGAAATAGTCGGGACATTTAGTTATATGTCTCCGGAGCAGAGCGGAATAATAAAAAGAGGAGTAGACGAGAGAAGCGATCTTTATTCGTTAGGGATAATATTTTATCAGTTATTAACGGACGAATTGCCGTTCAAGGGAGAAGATATCGGCACAATACTGCATCAACAGATAGCAAGGGAAGCTGTGCCGCCAAGATATATAAATATGGAGGTGCCGCAGGTCTTGGAAAGAATAGTGCTAAAACTATTAAAAAAGGACCCAGAGGAGAGGTATCAAACGGCAAAAGGATTAATAGCGGATTTAGAATTGTATAAAAGAGGAGAAAAAGATTTTATATTAGGAAGAGAAGACCGCTTGACGAAACTTACGTACAGGACAAAGTTAATCGGGCGAGAGGAAGAGTTGAACCGATTAAAAGCGCTGTATGAAGAAGCTAAAATCGGCAGGGGAAAAATATGTTTTGTAACAGGAGAAGCCGGCAGAGGAAAAAGCCGTTTGGTGGATGAACTTAGAGGGTATGTATATGAAGAAGGCGGAGAGTTTGTCGGCGGAAAATGTTTTGCGCAGGAAAATAAGATCCCGTATCAGGTTTTTAAGGAAGCGCTGAACGAATATATAACCCGCACAGGGCGATTGCAAAAACAAGAGAGAAATTTACGAAAAGAACAGATGAGGCTAAGTGTAGGAGAATTGGGAGAGATAGTCTGCCGGTTGAATCCTGTGATGCGGGATATTTTGGGAGAAATGCCGAAACTGATAGAATTGGATCCTGAACGGGAGAATCAACGGTTTTTAATGGTTACGGCAGGTTTTTTTCTGGAATTAGGAGAAAAAGGTAAACCAGTAGTACTGGTACTGGATGATTTGCAATGGGCGGATGAAGGTTCCGTAAAACTTTTGGGGAAAATGGCTGAAGGAATAAGAAATAAACCGGTTTTAATTTTAGGTACCTATCGGGATAATGAAGTAAAAGAAGGGGACAGCTTAAACGAATTGTTAAAGAATTCGGAAGAAAGAAACTTGCCGGTCGAAGAAATAGCCCTAAAGAATTTTGATTTACCAAAATTAAATTATTTCGTAAGTGAGCTTTTGCTGGAAGAAGAGAGCAAAATGTATGATTTAAGCCGGTATATTCACGGTAAAAGCAAGGGGAATCCGTTTTTTAGCATAGAAATCGTAAGACAATTGGTCGAAGAAAAAGCTTTAGGGAATAAAACCGGTAAATGGCATGTGGATCTCAAGAAACTCTCGGTTATAGCAATTCCCAAAACAATAGTGGAGGTGTTACTTAAAAGGATCGAACTGATAAGCGAAGATCAGATAGAGTTATTGTCAGCGGCCGCGGTAATCGGTAGAAAATTTAAGATGGAACTTTTGTATGCGCTGATAGGGAAACCCATGGAAGAAATAATAACATTGGTGGATAAAGCAGTAGAATTGCAGCTTTTGGAGAAAAGTACATGGCGCGGCGAGATACTTTTTGTGCATGACAGGATAAAAGACGCTTTTTATAAAGAAATAGGCGACAGAAAAAAAAGAGAATTGCATTTAAAAGTGGCAAAAGTTCTGGAAAAATTACACAGAGGAGACAAAGAAGAGATTTTGTTTGATTTGACGCATCATTATGTTGAAGGCGGCGATAATGAAAAAATGCTGGAGTATTGTTTGCCGGCAGCCGAAAAAGCTAAAGAAGATTATGCAAATGAAGAGGCGATAAAATATTATCAAATCGTATTAAAAATTTTAGAAGAAAAAAAATTAGAGGGCCAGGCTAAATGGATAAAAGCGAAAGAGGGCCTAACTGAAGTTTATTTAATTATCGGAAAAAATGATGAAGCTATTAATATTTCTAAACAGATATTGCCTCTTAAAACAAACCCTTTGGAAAAGAATACTATTTATCGAAGAATCGGTGAAGCTTATTGGAAAAAAGGTGATTGGGAGAATTGCGAGAAAAATATTGCGGCAGGGTTTTCTTATTTAGGCGAAAAACTTCCCGTTACTGAATCTATGTTGATGGGTTTTTTGGCGAAAGAATTGTTTGTTCATATTCTTCATTGTGTTTTCCCCATAGTTTTTGTTTCGAAAAAAGACAAAATTGTTCAGGAAAAATATATAGAAACACTTAAAGGATACATAGCTTTGGGCTGGACATATGTTTTCAGCGATATAACGCGTCTTTTATGGGTGGTTTTAAGAGTTCTTAACCTGAGTGAAGCAAAACTTTTTAAATCATCACTCTTGCAGACAAGTATCAGTTTCTATTCCGCGGCTTGCTCAACGATTCCGTTTTTTAAACGTGCTATGCGTTATCAGAAAAAAGCTTTAGCTATTGCCAAAGAAATGAGAGATGAAAGAGGTCTGGGACAGTCGTTAAGGTTTATGGGTTATTTGTTTCAATGGACAGGGGAATACCGGAAAAGCTGCAGGTATTTTCAGGAAAGCAGGGATATTTTTAAAAAGATCGGAGATATGTGGGAATTGAGTTTAGCAGTTCAGGGCCTGGGGCATAGTTATTTTTTTAACGGTTTGCATGATAAGGCATTGCTTGTTTTTCTGGAATTTTTCAGAGAAGTCTATAAAACAAACGATAATTATGGTATTAGCGATGCTCAAGGCTGGTTATGCCTTATTTACGCGGAGAAAGGGGATATCCAAAAATCTCGGGAATATGGTGAAAAAGCTCTTGAATTGAGCCGTACGGAAAAAATCTGGTTTATATTTTGTTTCACTGCCATTAATTTGGGATACGCGGAATACATGGCAGGTAATTGGGAAAAAGCAATAGAATTATTGGAAAAAGGCAGAAAATTAAGGGAGGAAAATAATTTTCTTAAAAATTATACAACGTATCTTTATGTTTATTTAGCGGAAGCATATATAGAACAGTATAAAAATAGCACCGGACAAGATCCGAAAGAACAATTAAGAAAAATTAAAAAAGCAGTTGAAGCTGCGTTACGGAAAACCAGTAAATGGATAAACCATTATGGCGGCGCGTTAAGAGCCGCAGGAGAGTATTATTCGTTACTCGAAAAAAACCGGACGGCAGAAAACTATTTTCTAAAAAGTATCGCGCATACGAGTCGTATTGGACGTAGATTTGAAGAAGCAAGAACCATGTATGAGTACGGCAGGTTTTTGAAAAAGGTTGGGAGGGAAGACGAGTCAAGAACCCGAGTTAGGGAAGCTTACGATATATTCAAAGAAATCGGAGCGAAACTTTATGAAGATAAAACACAGGTGTTTTTAGGCACAAAAGAAGAAGTAATAATAGAAGAACAGAAAGCGTTAACACAGCAGGAGAAGTTGGAAACTGAACGAAAAATGATAGCCGTATTGGATACAAGCAGGTATATCAGTTCTGTGTTGGATATGGATGAGCTTTTAGAGAAGATAATGGAGAAGACAATTGAGTTGGTGGGCGCGGAACGGGGGATACTTTTAATGTATCCCGAAGAAAAAACAGCGAAACGGGAATTAGATATAAAAGTAGTAAAAAATATAGAATCAGAAAGGCATAATGCTGACTCTTTTGAGGTGAGCCGAAGTGTTATAGAACGCGTGGAGAGGCAAAAAGAAGCTGTGATAATAGAAGACGCGTCAGCAGATGAAGAGCTGAAGAATAAAGTAAGTGTAGTCAGGTCAGGATTGAGGTCGGTATTATGCGTGCCCATAAAAGCCAGAAGAGAAATGATAGGAGTAATATATCTTGATAACCATTTAGTTAAGGGGCTATTTACCCGGGAAGATTTATGGGTGCTGCATTTAATTGCAAGCCAGGCAGGAGTATCAATCGAAAACGCGAGATTATATAAGAGAGCCGTTACGGACGGATTGACGGGATTATATAACCACGTATTTTTTGAAAACTATTTAATGAAAAGCGTTGAACAGGCAAAAAGATATGGAAAACGATTAAGTGTAATGATGATAGATATAGATCATTTTAAAGATTTTAATGACCGGTATGGGCATCAAGTGGGAGATTTGGTTATAAGAAGCGTATCTGATTTGATTATGAACAACTTGAGAAAAAGCGATTTGTCCGCGAGATACGGTGGAGATGAATTTGTGGCAGTAATGCCGGAAACCGGAAAAGAGGCCAGCCGAAGGATTGCTGACCGTATAAGACGGGCAGTTGAAATACATAAGGTGAAATACGCGGGCCGGAGCGGAGAAGAAGAATTAAAAGTGACGGTAAGTATAGGCATTTCAGAACTGGAAGACGGCACAGACCGGATAAAACTTTTGGAAGAAGCGGATAAAGCGTTATATGACGTTAAAGAAAGCGGCCGTAACGGAGTGAAGGTGGCGGGGTGATTGGTTAGCCGGTTGGCCAGTTAGCCGGTTTGCTGTTTTGCTGGTTGGTTTGCCGGTAGGGACAGGTCTTGCCCTATACCCTGCGTGGTATAGGGCTCCTGTGCCTGTCCGTAACACGTGGCAGAGTACAAATAAAGAGATAAAATACAAATGGATGTGTATAATTTTGTTAGTTTGGCAGGGATTTTTATTCTTTTAGTTTTTGCATGGAGTTTTTCACCGGATAAACGGAATATAAACTGGAAAGTTGTTATTTGGGGTATTGCTATTCAAGTTTTTATAGCAGTATTTATTTTTATTGTCCCGGTAGGTGAAAAGGTGTTTTTAATCATTAACGGGGTAGTCGTAAAAGGTTTAGATTCGGCTATGGCTGGTACAAAGTTTCTTTTCGGAAGGTTGAGTTTAGCGCCGGGCATGACTGGTGCTAACGGAGAAACTTCGTTAGGGTTTATTCTTGCGTTTCAAGCGTTGCCTACGATAGTGTTTTTTTCGGCGATGATGTCAATTCTGTATTTTTGTGGAATAATGCCTAAAATTATAGGACTATTTTCCCGTGTTTTTACAAGATTAATGAAAATTTCGGGCGCGGAATCGCTAGTTGCTTCGAGTAATATCTTTGTGGGAGTAGAATCCGCTCTTACGGCGAAGCCTTATTTAGGAACTATGACTTCTTCAGAATTATGTACTGTTTTAACCTGTGGGATGGCAACAGTGGCATCCAATATTTTAGCTGTGTACGTATTTAGTTTAAAAACCCATTTTCCGACTATTGCGGGACATCTAATTTCCGCGTCATTATTATCCGTTCCCGCGGCAATTGTTATGTCAAAGCTTATTATGCCTGAATCCGAAGTTCCTGTAACAATAAGTGGAAATGTAAAGGCGCATTATGAAAAGGAAAATAATTTGTTTGAATCTATAATTAATGGGGCGAATAGCGGAATAAAAATGATATTTGGTATCGCGGCTTTACTTTTAGCGGTTTTAGGTCTTGTTGCCTTATTTGACCTTTTCTTGGGTGGAATCGGCAGCAAGATTAACGTTTTTTTTAATTGTCAATTTGATTGGTCTTTAAAAAATATTTTAGGTTACATTTTTTATCCATTTACTTTAATAATAGGGGTTCCGGTAGAAGATGCCGGGATTATTTCTCAAATTATAGGAGAAAGAACTATTCTTACAGAGGTTGTAGCTTATCAGGATCTTGCGGGAATATTGAAAGAAGGTCTTTTGGCTCATCCACGTTCAGCCGTTCTTGCCACTTATGCTTTATGCGGTTTTGCGCATATAGCTTCGTTGGCAATATTTATCGGAGGGATTGTTGCTATTGTTCCTGAAAAAACACGTATCTTAGGAAGTTTAGGATTAAGAGCGTTATTAGGCGCTACTTTGGCTTGTTTAATGACAGCTTGTGTCGCGGGAGTTTTTTTTACAGGAAAAACCCTTTTATTTTCATTATAAAAAGTTGGAATTATGATGATAAAACAATTATCAAAATGTGAAGAGTTTGTTGCGGGCGACAAAACAGTTTTACGTGAAATTTTACATCCGGATAAAGAAAATTTAAGTATACGCTATAGCTTGGCTCATGCGGTTCTTGGGCCAGGAGAGAAATCGACCAAACATAAGCTTAAAAAGGCATCGGAGGTATACTATATTTTATCCGGAAAAGGGCTAATGCATATAAATGACGAATCTCAAAAAGTCAGGGCAGAATCGGTTGTTTACATTCCGCCGCAGGCAGTACAGTTTATTGAAAATATTGGCGAAGAAAAATTAGTATTTTTGTGTATTGTGGATCCGCCATGGGCTGTTAAAGACGAAGAAGTATTTTTTTCTTGACTTAAATAGCGGCATAAGGGATAATGCCTTTGCTGCAACAGGAGCAGCCAAGGCAGATTGATGCTAAAGAACAAAGGTGTTCTTTCTTGATATAGGAGAAAGAACGCCTTTTTTGTTTTATGGCAGGAAAAATAAAATTGCAAAACTGGAGGTAAAAAATGTCACAGGTAACAGGGTATGTAGGGAAAGTATTAGAAACAGTAATAAGAAGAAATCCAGGGGAACCGGAATTTCATCAGGCAGTTAAAGAAGTTTTGGAATCGCTTAGCTTGGTTATTAAAAAACATCCTGAATTCGAAAGAGAAGGTGTTTTAGAAAGAATAGTTGAGCCGGAAAGACAGATTATATTCAGAGTTCCATGGATAGACGATAAAGGAAACGTTCAGGTTAACAGAGCTTACCGTATACAGTTCAATTCAGCTTTGGGCCCATATAAAGGCGGGTTAAGGTTTCATCCTTCTGTTTATGGAGGTATCATAAAGTTTCTGGGATTCGAACAGATTTTCAAAAATTCACTAACAGGATTAATGATGGGCGGAGCTAAAGGCGGTTCGGATTTTGATCCAAAAGGAAAATCTGATAATGAAATTATGAGGTTTTGTCAGAGTTTTATGAGCGAACTTTATCGCCATATCGGCGCGGATACTGATGTTCCCGCGGGCGATATCGGTGTTGGCGGTCGTGAGATAGGGTATATGTTCGGTCAGTGGAAAAAAACCACTAAACTTTTTAACGGTGTTTTAACGGGTAAAGGTCTTGATTTTGGCGGATCATTAGTCAGAACCGAAGCCACGGGATACGGATGTGTATATTTTTGCGATGAAATGCTTAAAGATCGCAAAACTTCATTTGACGGGAAAACTGTTGTTGTTTCAGGTTCCGGAAATGTTGCGATTTACGCGCATCAAAAAGCTACTCAATTAGGCGCCAAAGTGGTTGCAATGTCAGATTCAAGCGGGTTTATTTATGACGAGAACGGTATTGACCTGGCTACGATAAAGAGACTCAAAGAAGTTGAAAGAAAAAGAATAAAAGAGTATGTGAATGAACATAAATCAGCCGAATATACGGAAGGCTGCATGGGTATATGGAATGTGAAGTGTGACGTGGCGCTTCCTTGTGCGACACAGAACGAACTTGACGGCAAAGCTGCTGAAGTTTTGGTTAAAAACGGTTGTGTTGCTGTAGCAGAAGGCGCTAATAGGCCGTGTACTCCGGACGCGGTGAAGGTATTCCTGGATAATAAAATTTCTTTTGGTCCGGGAAAAGCGGCGAATGCCGGCGGAGTTGCTACTTCAGGGCTTGAAATGGCTCAGAATTCACAGCGTTTGGCATGGACTTTTGAAGAGGTTGATGAAAAACTTCATAAGATTATGGTTAATATACATGATTCCGCGAAAGCCGCGGCAGAGGAATTCGGTACACCCGGAAACCTTGTTAACGGTGCGAATATTGCTGGTTTTATGAAAGTTGCCAGAGCCATGGTCGCGCAGGGAGTTGTGTAAACTTTTGTATTGAGTGCTAAAACAGGTACAGCTGCCATTTAATTGAAAAACAATTAAATGGCAGCTGTTGTTTTTTAGCTGTCCCCACCCTCTTTTTTTATTATTAATATTACCGCTAGACTTGACAAAGCTTTTTAAATCAGTATCTCTTAAGAAAGGGAAGCTATAAAAAAAGCATATAACCTCTCATCCCATAAAAGGGGGTTGAGGTTAATTCGACCATATAGGGGCGAGGCATGCCTCGCCCCTACGGCGTACAGTCGTGTACGTTATGGTCTCATTAAAAGGAGGAGCAAATGAAAGTTATAGTGAGGTATATGCTGCGCCCTGTTGCGCACTGCAAAGAAGGTTGTTCTATCTTGTCCAGGATATGACGCTAAACTGTCTATTAAACTTTAATGGGGCTGATGCCGGGTGCAAGTTAACCGCCCGGTATCAGTTTTTCCGCAAAAAAAAAGGATAAAAGTTATGAAAAAATATAAATGTATAGTGTGCGGGTATGTATATGACCCATCAGAAAATGATAATGTCGAATTTGCGGATCTTCCTGAAGACTGGGTTTGTCCTGAATGCGGTGCGGGGAAAGATCAGTTTGAAGAAATGTAACAAATAATGCTTCAATCTCGGGAATGCGGGAATATGGAGTAAATAGAGGATAAGGAAGGTTATTATGTTAAGCCCTGAATTGTTAGCTAATTTTAATGATCAGATAAATAAAGAGATATATTCTGCCTATTTATATTTGGCAATGGCAAGTTATGCTAAATCCAAGGGCTTAGAAGGGATAGCTAACTGGTTTAATGTGCAGGTACGGGAAGAATTGGCCCATGCGAGGAAGCTATATGAGTATGTGAATGCGAAAGAGGAAAGAGTGATATTTAAAACAGTAGATGAGCCTCCGCAAAATTTTACTTCTGCAACTGATCTTTTTGAAAAAACTTTAAGTCATGAAAAAAAAGTTACAAAACTTATAGATAATCTTATTAATACCGCTAAGATGGAGAACGATAAAGCCGCGGAAGATTTCTTACAGTGGTTTGTGAAAGAACAGGTTGAAGAAGAGAGCAATGCAGCAGCAGTGTTAAATAAAATTAAATCTGCTGATAAAGATAATGAGAAATTAATGATAATTGATAAAGAGTTGGCAAAACGAACGATGGATTAAAAAAGGGAGGGGATTATGACCCGGCTTAGAGAATTGTATCGATGTGAAATTTGCGGAAATGTGGTTGAAATAACTCATGAAGGTGCGCCTTCCTTGGTGTGTTGTGATGAGCCAATGAAAAAGTTAGAAGCAAAAACAGAAGACGAAGGAAAAGAAAAACACGTTCCCGTGATGGAAGAAACAGATGCCGGAACAAAGGTAAAAATCGGGAGTGTGCCGCATCCGATGGAAGAAAAACATTATATAAAGTTCATAGAGGTTTTAAGTGACGATAGAGTTATACGTGTAGAGTTAAAACCCGGGCAGGCTCCGGAAGCCGAAGTTTGCCTTTTGAAATCAGAAATACAGGAAGTCAGAGAATTCTGTACAGTGCATGGCCTCTGGAAAGTATAAAAAACAGTTAGCTAGTTAATTGATGTAGGGACAGGCCCCCGAGCCTGTCCTTCGATGCCGATCCAGTTAGTTAGTGTAGGGACAGGCCCCCGAGCCTGTCCTTCGACGCCGATCCAGTTAGTTAGTGTAGGGACAGGCCCCCGAGCCTGTCCGGTACAAGGTTGTACATACAACATAAAATAAAGGAGTGCGATTATGAACAGCATAAAAGGGACAAAAACAGAAAAAAACCTTCTTGCATCTTTTGCCGGGGAATCACAGGCAAGAAACAGATACACTTATTTTGCCAGTGTGGCGCGTAAAGCCGGATATGAACAAATTGCGGCTATATTTCTTGAGACAGCTGACAATGAAAAAGAACACGCAAAAAGGTTTTTTAAATTTTTGGAAGGCGGAGAAATCGAAATACAGGCGGCGTATCCGGCAGGTGTTATAGGAGATACACCTGCAAATCTTAAAGCCGCGGCAAATGGTGAAAACCTGGAATGGACAACTCTTTATAAGAATGCCGAGAGTATTGCCAGAGAAGAAGGATTCACGGAAATCGCGGATGTTTTTAAAGAAATCGCGGAAGTTGAAGAACAGCACGAAGCAAGGTATCGTAAATTATTGAAAAATGTTAAAGAAAACAAGGTTTTTGAAAAAGATACCGTAGTAAAATGGAAGTGCCGGAATTGCGGGTATATACATACAGGAAAAGCAGCTCCGGAAGAGTGTCCTGCATGCGCGCATCCGCAGAGTTATTATGAAGTTTTCTGTGAAACGTATTGATAAATGTTTGTTTTTGAAAAGAAACGGAGACATAAATGCAAAAACATTTTTCAGGGTGTGAAATAATTGAAATGGGAATACAGATAGAAAAAAACGGGAAAGAGTTTTATTCGGAACTTTCAGAGAAGTTTAAAAAGGAACCCGCAGGAGAAGTTTTTAAATGCCTCGAGACTGAAGAAGAAAAACACGTAGAAATATTTAATGATATTTTTGCGACAGCATGCAGCTATGTTCCTAAAGAAGCCTATCCTGACGAATATTTCGCGTATATGAACGCGTTAGCATCGCAATATGTTTTTACCCGGAAAAATACAGGAAAAACAGTTGCAGAAAAGTTGAAAAACTCTGATGAGGCATTGAAACTGGGTATTGGGTTTGAAAAGGATTCGATTCTTTTCTATGAAGGTATGCGTCAAATGGTTTCGGAAAATGACCGGAGGCTTATAGATAAGCTTGTTCAAGAGGAAAAAAATCATTTAAAAAAACTTTGTGAATTAAGGGGGAGAAATGAAGAATGTTAAAGTATACGGAACGGCAGCATGTCCGTTTTGCGTAAAAGCAAAACAGTTTTTTAAGGATCAAAATATACCTTTTGAAGATATAGATGTTGCCGCGGACCAGGCTCGGCTTCAGGAAGTCGTTGAAAAAACCGGGCAAATGGGAGTGCCGGTTATAGATATTGAAGGTGAAATTATCGTAGGTTTTGATAAAGATAAAATTAAACAAGCATTAGGGCTGGCTGGTTGATTGGTTCGCCGGTTAGCCGTTTTTGTAGTGTAGGGGCGGGGTTTCCCCGCCCGGACAATTTGTAAGACAATCCCCGGGGTTGTACTGGATGCAAAACGTGTAGTGTGTGGCGTGGAACCTGAAATGTAGATAAATATGAAAAAAATATATGATTTAATTATTCTAGGAGCAGGGCCTGCGGGTATAACCGCGGCGGTTTATGCTTCCCGGAAAAAGATGGATTGTCTTGTTGTTACAGGTGATATAGGCGGGCAGACGGCATGGAGCGGTGATATTGAAAACTATACGGGATATCAGTTTATTACAGGAATTGAACTAGCGTCTAAGTTTGAAGAACATATGAAAAAATACGCTATTGAGGTGAAAGAAAATGAACCTGTAATAAAATTGTGGAAAGAAGATGAAGTTGTTTGCGTCCAAACGAATAAAAATACCTATTTTGCTAAAACAGCAATAATAGCTTCAGGCAAAAAGTCGAAAGAACTTGGGGTTCCGGGCGAAAAAGAGTTTAAAAATAAAGGTTTAACATATTGCGCTACTTGTGACGGTCCGCTTTTTGAATCCAAAGACGTTGCTGTGATAGGAGGAGGCAATTCTGCGCTTGATGCCGGGTTACAGCTTGTAAAAATCGCGAAAAAAGTTTATGTTATAAATATTACGTCAGAACTTGGTGGTGACGCTGTTATGCGGGAAAAACTAATGAAAGCAGATAGGTTTTCGGCAATAAACAGCGCGGAAGTAACGGAAATTTTTGGGCAGAAACTGGTTCAAGGATTAAAGTATAGAAAGAACGGGTCTCAAAAAGAATTGTCGGTACAAGGGGTTTTCGTGGAGATTGGCCTTATTCCGAATTCTGAATTTATAAAAGATATAGAAAAGAATAAACATGGTGAAATTGTTGTTAATTGCCGGACTGAAACAAGTGTTCCCGGAATTTTCGCGGCAGGTGACGTTACTAATGTCGCTCAAAAACAGATAATTATTGCCGCGGGTGAAGGCGCGAAAGCCGCGCTTGAAGTATTCAGATTTTTAAATAAAAGAGGATAGATAAATGATAAGCAAACAAAGATTGCTTGCCGGGATAAACGAGATGAAACATGTGGAAGAAAGCATGGTTACTTTTTTTGCTAATTTTTCTAAAGCTGTAGTAAATGAAACTGAGAGTTTAAGCGAAGAGGCTAAAAGTAAAATACGAAAAAGCTTAACCAAGTTGTATAAGGATTCATCCCGCCATGGAGAAATTATTGAGAAGATCGCGGATAGAATAGAAAAGGACACAAAAAATGACTACTGAAATGCTTTTAAAACAGTTTAAAGAAATATTAGAGATGGAAAGAAGAGCCAAATATTTTTATGATCACTATATAGAACAAGTAGAAACGGAAGATATAAAAGAACAGTTAATAGAAATACGCGACGATGAAATTGAACATATTAAAATTGCCGAGGAACTTATAGAATGCCTGAAATAACAAAAGATTTAACAGGGAAATATAAAAAAAAGAAAAGTGAAATACAAAAACGGTTAAAAGAGTTTAAAAATAAGTGGAAACAGCCGGATGAGGCAGTATTTAGCGAATTATGTTTCTGTATATGTACGCCCCAGTCAAGAGCGGCGCAGTGTGATAAAGCGGTTCAAACGCTGACAAGAAAAAGAATTCTTTTTAATGGGACTCTACGGGAACTTAAGGCAGGGTTGAGGGGCGTAAGGTTTCCTACTAACAAAGCCGGTTATATCTTTGAATCGCGAAAACTTTTTAATGTTAATGGAAAATTGAAAATAAAAGATAAAGTGAACATAAATAATATTCCGGCAACAAGAGAATGGTTTGTGAAGAATGTTAAAGGAATTGGGTTTAAGGAAGCAAGTCATTTTTTGAGAAATATTGGGTTTGGGAAAAAACTAGCGATATTAGATGTTCATGTATTACGGAACCTGGAAAAATATAAAGTTATTAATAAAACTCCTAAAACTATTTCAAAAAAGGCATATCTAAAACTGGAAGAAAAATTCATTAGATTCTCAAAAAGTATTAAGATTCCTCCGGATGAGCTTGATCTTTTGTTTTGGTCTAATGAAACGGGTAGTATCTTTAAATAAAGGACAAAAAGGACAGTAACGCCAAAGGATGCCATGAAAACACTTCTGGGAATAATAAGAGAAGCGTATATTTTGTTTAACGAAATGTCACCGTATCTTTTGTTCGGTTTTATTTTTGCCGGAATTTTGCATGTGTTTATTGATACCAAATCCATAAGCCGCCATTTAGGGCATAATAGTTTTTTAGCGGTAATAAAAGCTTCTTTGTTCGGGATTCCGCTTCCGCTTTGTTCCTGTTCAGTTATTCCCGCGGCAATGTCGCTAAGGAAGGAAGGTGCGGCAAGGGGAGCGGTATTATCGTTTCTTATTTCAACGCCGACAACGGGAGTTGATTCTATTTTCGCGACATATTCTCTTTTAGGGGGATTTTTTACGTTGTATAGAATCATTGCATCGTTTGTTACAGGAGTCTTGTCAGGAGTTGCGGCCAATTTATTGATAAAAGAGACAGATGCTCCATTTGAAAAGAATAATACCGTTTGTAAAATTTGCGGAACAGAAGATATTCATTCGCATGGTTTGGGATACAAACTAAAAGGTGTATTTAGTTACGCGTTTGGAGATCTCCTAAAGGACAGCGGTAAAGCGTTATTGGCAGGTATATTAATCGGAGGAATTATTACTTATTTTGTTCCGGAAACATTTATAAATACATATTTAGGGTCAGGGTTTAAAGCGATGTTTGTTATGCTTCTTGTAGGCATTCCTATGTATGTATGCGCGACAGCTTCAATCCCGATAGCCGCTGCGCTTATGATAAAAGGTATGGATCCCGGCGCGGCTTTTGTTTTTTTAGTCGCGGGTCCGGCTACCAATATTGTGACAATGACGGTTGTAGCTAAAAACATGGGGATCAAAGCGCTTATCGTGTATTTAGGGTCTATAATTGTGAGTAGCATTGTATTAGGAATTGTTCTTAACAAAATCTATTTTTATTTTTATAAAGAAGAATTATTTAAATTAATGCTGCACCATCGTATATTAATTCCGGCTGAAGTTCGTATGATTTCAAGTATAGTTTTATTGCTCTTGATAGGATATAATCTTTTTAGTAATTCAAAACGTATGTTATAAACAAAGAGAGGGTATTTCATGGAAGATATCGCGTATTATTTAAATAATATATCGTTATTGACTTATATAGTTGTTTTTTTAGCCGGAGTTATGACTTCTTTTACGCCGTGTATTTTCCCGCTTATTCCTATTGTTGCCAGTGTGATCGGAGGTGTGCAGGGAGGCAAATCGCGTTTGCGGGGTTTTTTGCTTTCACTAATATATGTTTTTGGCATGGCTATTACTTTTTCCGTTCTTGGAACCATTGCCGCAGTAACCGGTAGGCTCTTTGGACAAGTGCAGTCCAACCCCATTACTTGTTTAATTGTAGGAAATGTGATTATTTTTTTCGCATTGGTTCTTCTAGATGTAATACATTTGCCTATATTTTTATTAAGCAGAGTCGGTCTTGGAAAAATCACTAAAAGTCATGGTGTTTTTTCCGTGTTATTTATGGGGATGATTTCCGGTCTGATTGCTTCTCCTTGCGCGGCGGCTATTTTGGGGGCTTTATTAGCTTTTGTAGCGACTACGCAAAACGTGGGTTTAGGCGCGTCGTTACTTTTTGTTTATGCGATGGGGCTGGGAACGCTTCTCGTAATTATTGGAACGTTTAGCGGGCTTCTTGCGTCAATTCCGCGTTCAGAAAAAATAATGAAAGCTGTACAAAAAGTATTTGCTTTTGTTATGATTCTGGTAGGAGAGTATTTTATATTTAAGGCAGGTATTTTAAGTTTATAATGTGATAAGCAGAAAGGAAGAATAATGAAAAGAATAAATATTAGAAGATTCGTATCGGGTGTAATAACGGTTTTTATTTTAACTCTATGCATTTCGGTATGCGCGCAGCCTGTTTCTCCGGGGCAGAATGCTCCGGATTTTACATTAGAAACGTTGAAAGGTGATAGAATAACTTTGGCAGATGAACTTAAAATAAAAAAAGTTGTTTTAGTCTTTTTTGCTACATGGTGCCCGCATTGTGTATCATCAGTTCCGCAGGTAAATGATTTTTATTTGAAAAATAAAGATAAAGTTTCAGTAATTGCAATTGATATACAGGAACCTAGAGAAAAAGTTGAGAGTTTTATGAGAAAAAGAAGAGTTGAATACCCTGTTGTGATTGATTCTACCGCGGCAGTAAGCAATAATTATGGTGTAAGCGGGATTCCAACCGTAATTGCGATAGATAAAAATAAAAAAGTTTTATATAGAGGTACAAGTATAGTTGATTTGGAAAACAAAGTAGGATTCTAATGGTTTGTAAATTAAGGAGAGTGGTATATGCGTATAATCAAACTGCTGGTTCTAAGTATGGTTTTGACGGGGTTTTGTTTATCTCCGGCATGTTTCGCGGATGACCAGTTACAGGCATCACTTGATGAAGATGTTTATACAGAGGATGTGGATAATGATTTTTGTCCGGTTACTGGAGGGGCTGTTGATAAATGTACACCTTACCGGACAGAGTATAACGGCAAAACCATAGGGTTTTCTTCTCCGGACGCTATTGAAGAATTTGATGAGAATCCCGACAAATATTTAAGCAATATATGGTATACTGAAGAGACTTAACTGTTGTAAATATAATATGTTAACTCAAAGAGCCCGAGGCCGGATCAGTAACAAGTTCTGATCCGGCCTCGTTTTTTTTTTAATAAATGCTTTTTTTGTCTTGTATTGTTACTAAAACTTGATAAAATGCTTTTATTGTATAAAAGTATGGTTAATTATAGGTTTTAACAACAAAAAAAAGAGGAGCGGGATATGCATAGTTACAAAGATTTAGGATTAGTTAATACTAGGGATATGTATTCAAAAGCTATTGGAGGGAAATATGGAATTCCCGGATATAATTTTAATAATATGGAACAGCTGCAGGCTATTATCACTGCTTGTATAGAAACAAATTCTCCTGTTGTTTTGCAGGTTTCTTCAGGCGCACGGAAGTACGCGAATCAGATTTTGTTGCGGCATATGGCTCACGGCGCAATTGATATAATTAAAGATGCTGGTTCTAATATTCCGGTTGCTTTACATCTTGATCATGGCAATTCTTATGAACTTTGCGTTTCTTGTATAGAATCCGGATTTTCTTCGGTTATGATAGACGGATCAGGCCTTTCTTTTGAAGATAATATTGCGCTTACTAAAAAAGTTGTTGAGTATGCGCATCAGCATGATGTTACGGTTGAAGGTGAACTTGGTGTTTTAGCAGGGATAGAAGATGAGGTTAGCCATGAAGAAACACATTATACTAAACCCGAAGAAGTCGAAGAATTTGTCGGAAAAACCGGGGTAGATAGTTTAGCCATATCTATTGGAACATCGCATGGCGCTTATAAGTTCAAAGTTGCTCCAGGTGAAGAAGTTCCGCCGTTAAAATTTGATATTTTGTACGAAGTTGAAAAAAGGCTTCCGGGGTTTTCGATAGTTTTGCATGGCGCGAGTTCTGTTATGCCGGAATATGTAGAAATGATAAATAAATACGGCGGAAATTTGGAAAATGCCGTAGGTGTTCCGGAAAATCAGCTTCGCAAAGCCGCGGAATCTGCAGTATGTAAAATCAATATTGATAGTGACGGCCGGCTTGCCATGACCGCGAAGATAAGAGAAGTTTTTGCGACTAGTCCAAAAGAATTCGATCCGAGAAAATATCTTGGCCCTGCGCGGGACGAACTTATCAAAATGTATAAGCATAAGAATGAAAACGTGCTTGGCAGCGCAGGGAAAGCGTAGTTTTGGTTAGCCAGTTAGCCGGTTAGTCGGTTAATTGATGTAGGGGACAGGCATGCCTGTCCCGCTTTTGTGTTATAAAATATTGGAATTGTATTATTTGGAGAAAAAGTTTTCATGAAAGAGATAGAGATTTTTGGAATAGCTATTACGCCGGCGATTTATATCCCGATATTGTATTTTTTGTGGGTAACATGTTTTGTGATATTAAAAAAAGTATTCTTTCGCAAAATACATAATCTTGCCTCAAAAACCAAAACAAAAATTGATGATATTTTTGTTGAAGCATTGGATTTCCCGCTTATACTTTTGATTTTTGTGAGCGGTGCCTTTGTCTTGGACAATGTATTTCAATTCGGGACAGACAGTGATCTTCTGAAGTTTATTGATATTGCTTTTAAAGTTACGGCAATAATCGCTGTAATAATGTTTGCGGACCGTCTTTTTAGGGGGATTATCAATTCATATTCGGAGAGATTCCCGGTTTTACGCGGTTCAAGCGGAGTTATTCATGTTGTTGTCCGTGCGATTGTAATGGGCCTTGGGGTATTGATTCTTTTGGATAATTTCGGTATTTCAATAACGCCGATACTTGCATCGTTAGGTATAGGTTCTTTGGCAGTCGCGCTTGCGCTTCAACCTACATTGGAAAACTTTTTTTCAGGTATTCAGATAGTTGTAGATAAACCTGTTAGCGTAGGCCAATTTATTAAACTTGAGTCTGGAGAAGAAGGTTATGTGGAAAAGATAGGATGGCGGTCAACATGGGTAAGAATGCTTCCCAATAATGTTGTTGTTTTGCCAAATAAACTTTTAGTTAATTCGCGAGTGCTGAATTACTATTATCCGCAGACAGAATTGGCAGTTTTAGTGCAGGTTGGTGTTCATTATGATTCAGATCTTGAACATGTCGAAAAAGTTACAATTGAAGTAGCAAAAAATGTTCTTAAAACCGTACAAGGAGGCGTTGCTGATTTTACCCCTTTTATCCGGTATCATACATTTAACGATTTTAGTATTGATTTTACGGTTATTCTGCGCGCGAAAGAATTTGTCGACAATTATTTAATAAAACATGAGTTTATTAAACGCTTACATAAACGGTATAAAGAGGAAGGTATTGTTATACCGTTTCCTATCAGTACATTAGACTGGAATGCCGGTTCTGAAGCATTAAAAATTTCTAATAATTAACAATTCTTTATTAAGTATTTGGACGCGAGTTTGTTATAGGAATCACTTTCCGCGGCTTTTCCCCTTTTTTTTGCGCCAAGAGCGAAAATCCGGCATTTTTTTTGGAATTCTTTTAATGTGGCGTTATAATTTTCAGAATTTAAATTTCCGGATAAAAGCATTTTTTCTAAAGATTGTATCCGAAACCGGTCAAGCCCCCATATGCTTGAGGAAAGCTGGTCCGGCCGTCCTCCGTCTTTTATTGTGCAATATTCAGGAATAAGTTTTACTTCATATTTGTTTGTTGCCCGAAGCCAGAAATCGTAATCTTCGCATGCTTGTAACTGTTCATCAAATATTCCTACATTTTCGAAAACTTGTTTTTTTACTACTGCCGTTGAAATGCTTATACAGCAAAGAGGCAGTGAGTTGTTGTAAACAAAACCTGTAGGTTTTTTGTGTTTTTTCTTTTGATTTAAAAGCTTACCGTTTCTATACCAGACTTCTTCTGTGTGAAAAATTGATATTTCAGGAAAATTCTCAATATATTTAACTGTTTCTTCTAATTTTTTTTCAATCCAATAATCATCAGAATCCAGAAAAGCAAAAAAGTCTCCTTTTGCCATGCGTATAGCGGTATTTCGCGCGTGAGATACGCCATGGTTGGATTGTTTCAGAAACAACAATCTATTGTCTTTAATGGAATTAATAAATAAATCTGTGCCGTCAGAAGAACCATCGTCAACGACAATAAGTTCCAGGTTGACATAACTTTGGTTTAATACAGAAGTTACAGCTTTTTTGAGGAAATTTTTTCTGTTAAAAGCCGGGATTATTACTGAAAAGAGTATTTGTTTGTTCATAACTTTATTATATAATAAGGGGACTGGTAATTTCAAGAGTTCAAGTGCATGCAATTATATGGAAAAATTAATAATAAGAAAACATATCTGATTAAAAAATTACGATTATTCGTTAAACGGTTATTATTTTGTAATCGTGTGTTCAGAAAACAGACAAAATATATTCGGTGAATATAAAAATAACGTAGGGGAGGGCTTTGAGACCGAAGGAAATCCTGAGTATACCCGAGGGGCGTCCTCCCGTAATGATGTACAATTATCAATAATTGGTCAAATTATTGATAAACAATGGTGTAATATACCAACACAATATAATAATGTCGAATTGGATAAATATATTGTCATGCCTAACCAGGTGCATGGTATTGTATTTATGCATAAATTGAAGGGGGAATAAATGGGGATAGAGTATAAAATGACTAAGGAATTTGAAAAAAAAGAACTTGAAGATCTTTTTCTTTCGGTCGAATGGTCTTCGGGGAAATATCCGGATAAACTGGTTTTAGCGATGAAAAATTCGGATTGTGTTGTGTCTGCATGGGACGGGGATAAGTTAGTTGGTTTAATTAACGCGTTATCTGATGGCAGCATGACTGCTTATTTTCATTATTTATTAGTGAACCCTGATTATCAGTCAAAAGGTATTGGAAAAAAACTTGTAGAAAAGATATTAGTGAATTATGAAAGCTACGCTAGAAAAGTCGTGATTGCCTATAATAAAGAAATTGGATTTTATACAAAATGTGGTTTTACGGTTAGCGATGATGCGTCTCCAATGTGTATTACATATTTAACTACATAAAATAAACAGATTATGTTTGCCGGTCAAATAGGAGTAAAATGGATAAAATAGATGTCGCGATTATAGGCGGTGGTGTTGTTGGGTTAGCGGTTGCTGCTAGCATTGCTGAAAAAGATAAAGATATTTTCATTTTTGAAAAACATTTTTCGTTTGGACAGGAAACCAGTTCCCGCAATAGTGAAGTTATTCATTCCGGAATTTATTATCCGAAAGATTCTTTTAAAAGAAAAACGTGTGTAGAAGGCAATGAATTACTGTACGATATTTGTCGGCAGGGAAAGATTCCGCATAGAAAAATAGGAAAAATGATTATAGCGCGCGATAATTCAGATCTTGAAGGCCTGGAAAAATTGTTCAGGCAGGGAATGGAAAACGGCCTGCAGGGGTTAAAAATGTTGGATAAAAAAGAAATAGCAGAATTAGAGCCCAATATAAGAGCGTGCCGGGCTATATATCTTCCTATGACCGGGATAATTGATTCCCATTCTTTAATGGAGTATTTCTTGTTAAAAGCCAAATCAAACGGGGCTGATATAGTTTATGATTCTGAAATTAAAAGTATAGAAAAAGTTCCGGATGGATATAAAGTAACAATTATGTCCAATACAAACGAAGAAATGGCGTTTTTGTCCAGGATAGTGATTAATTGTGCCGGATTAGAGGCGGACGTTATTTCCGAGATGATTGGAATCAAAAATAAGGATTATAAATTGTCTTATTGTAAAGGAGACTATTTTCGTGTTGGAAACAGAAAAAATTTAATGGTTAAACGATTAATATATCCGGTAGCTAATGCTGATGACACATTTTTGGGGATACATGTTACCCCGGATTTAACCGGTGGAGTGAGGCTTGGCCCGGACGCGGAATATGTAAACAATAGAAATATGGATTACGCTATTAATCCCGATAAAAGTAATTTGTTTTATGCGGACACTAAAACTTTTTTACCGTTTCTTGAAAAAGATGACCTTTCAGTTGATACTTCCGGGATAAGGCCGAAACTGCAGAAAAAGGGTGAAGGGTTTCGTGATTTTGTTATTAAACATGAAGCATCTCTTGGATTTGAAGGGTTTGTTAATCTTATTGGCATAGAGTCTCCCGGATTAACCGCGTCGCCTGCAATTGCGAAAACAGTAAAAAATATTATCAGTAAATTAATTTAACTATGACGTATTTAGAAGGGCAAGGCATGCCTTGCCCCTACAGAGGATCATTGAAGTAAAATATGGACTGGTGATTTCGAGTAGTGTTGTGAGAACAGATAAAAAATACAAAATCATCAATAATTGGTAAGATTATCGAAAAAATGGTGTGATATGCCAAATCAATATAATAGTGTGGAATGCTGAGGAGTAAGATGAAAAATAAAAAGTTTTTAGTATCAGTAATAGGCGGGCATAAAAAAGATGAATCGGTTTCAGCGTTGGCTGAAGAAATTGGACGTGTTGTAGGTGAGTCAGGAGCGGTTTTGGTATGCGGGGGATTAGGCGGAGTAATGGAATCTGCGGCAAAAGGGGCTAAACACGCCGGTGGAACCACACTTGGAATAATTCCGGGGGAGGATAAAGAATCTGCAAATGATTTTATTGATATTGTTGTCCCAACCGGTATGGGATATTCCAGAAATGTTCTGGTAGCTTCAGCGGGAGACATTGTAATTGCTTTACCCGGCGAATATGGAACTCTTTCGGAAATTGGATTCGCGCTTGTTTCAAAAAAAACAGTTTATGGATTTTCTTCGTGGGATATTCCCGGAGTAATAAAACTTTCTTCAGTTGATGAACTGAGGAAAGTGATTAATGAACATTTGCAGTTAAAGTAACTTTCAAAGATCGAGAGAATATATTTTTAAAAATTGATGAAAATAACGTAGGGACAGGGCTTGTCCCTGTCCGGGACCTAAAAATAAATATGTAGGAACAGGTCCTTGTGCCTGTCCGTTACAAATAGACGTGAATATCTAGCAAGCGCAGAAATGGTTATTTATTGTAAACTTTTGACCAAAGCGCGGGCTTTAATAATGGTTTCTTCGTATTCTTTTTCGGGATCAGAATCTGCTGTAATGCCGCCGCCCGAATGAAAATAAACGTTTTCATTTTTTCATTATCATTGTTCGTATCGCCATATTAAGAGTCATAGTGTTATGAAAACTTATGTAGCCTATGGCACCGGTATAAATGCCGCGCGCTATTGGTTCCAGTTCTTCGATGATTTCCATAGCTCGAATTTTAGGGCAGCCGGAAATAGACCCTCCGGGAAAAGCGGCTTTTATGGCGTCGATTAAGCTGATTTCTTGAGCAATTTTTCCCCTGATGATGGATATTGTCTGAAAAACCGTTGGATAAGTTTCAATTCTTCTGTGTTCAGTGACCTCAACTGATCCTGGGACACTGATTTTTCCGATATCATTTCTTAATAAATCCACAATCATGGATAGTTCCGCGGTTTCTTTATCGTTCATTTGCAGGTCAGTCTTATAGAATTTATCTTCATTTTTATTTTTACCGCGCGGCCGGGTTCCTTTCATCGGTCTTGTTTCAAGTGTGTCCTTATTAACTTTGAGAAAAAGTTCAGGGGATGATGAGATAATTTTGCATGGCGCAAAATTCAAAAACGCGCTGAAAGGTGCCGGGTTTATTTTATTTAATTTCTGATATAATCTAAACGGAGTTAATGGTGATTTTGTTTGAAACCTTTGCGAAAGGCATACCTGGTAGATGTCTCCGGCATAGATATAGTTAATTGCCTTTTCCAGAATACGGATGTAGTTTTTTTTTGAAAAATTTGATTTCAATATAAATTTTGAACCCGCTTTTACGATTTGTTGATCAGGCAATGAGTTCGGACGGTAGGAACTGATAGTATTTTTTATGGTTTTCATCAAATGAGTAGCGGATGAAAGATTGTGTGATTGCGGGTCTAGTACGCTTATATATAATTCTTCAGGCGCAAGGTTATCCTGGATAATAAGAGCTTGGTAAAAAACGAAATACATTTCAGGCAGGTTTAAATCATTTTTTGCTTTTTTTTGAAAATTTTCAATAGAGTTTTTCAGGTCATAAGAAAAATATCCTATTCCGCCGCCCGCCAAAGGAATGTTTTCAGGACATGAAATTTGGTACGAGTCTAAGATAGATTTTAAGCAGTCAAAAACAGGACGCTTTAAAGTTATTTTATGGTTTTTAATTTTTAAATTAGATATGGAATTTTTTGCAGTTAATATAATGAAAGGGGCTATGCCGATAAAGGAATACCTGCCCGAATCGCTTTTTAAAGAACTATGCAGAAAAGCCGTGTTTAAACTTTGAGAGAATTGTTTATATAAATGTTCTATTGGATATGAAAATTTGATTTTTTCAATAATAGGAACTCTATTTATTTTTGGAAGGTAATTTTTCATTTCAAAACTCTATAAAATTTTTTATCATTTTTTTGCCATGTGCTGTAAGAAACGATTCGGGATGAAACTGTAGTCCGGTTAGGGGATAGGTTTTATGTTTTATGCCCATTATAATGTTGTCTTCAGTTGCGGCTGTTATTTCTAAACATTGCGGGAGATTAAAGCTTTCCAATGAATGGTATCTAGCTCCCATGAAGGGAAGAGGCACATCCTTAAAAACCCCGGCCCCGTTATGATGTATTAAAGAAGTTTTCCCATGAACTACTTTATTTACGCGCTTAATTTTGCCGCCAAAAGCCTTTGCAATACATTGATGGCCTAAACAAATTCCTAATATAGGGATTTTTGGCCCGAATTTTTTTATAATACTCAAAGATATTCCCGCGTTTTCCGGGGTTTTGGGACCCGGAGATATAATGATCTTTGCCGGGTTCAATGCTTCAACTTCGGATAAGGAAATCTTGTCATTTCGTTTTATCAAGACCTGAATATTTTGTTCCGCAAAATATTGATACAAATTATAAGTGAATGAATCGTAATTATCGATAATAAGATACATTATTCCCGAACCGGTTGACTTTTATTCCGCTGATTTATTTTTTAGCCAGCCGGTTAATCCTTTCCACAACTTTATTAG
Source organism: Candidatus Omnitrophota bacterium (assembly GCA_043812935.1). GTDB lineage: Bacteria > Omnitrophota > Gorgyraeia > Tantalellales > Tantalellaceae > JBDRNE01. Next base: position 48,492 of record JBDRLO010000040.1, on the reverse strand, counting down.
TTATATAATCAGGTGTTGATGCCCCTGCCATAATGCCTGTGTTCCCGGCATTTTTAAACCACTTAACATTTAAGTCCCCCGCAGATTCTATCCAATGAGTCTGTTTATTTAAACTTTTTGATATCTGATATAACCTTTTGGTGTTGGCGCTGGTTTTTGATCCGATAATAAGCATAATATCATTTTTTTTCGGCAAAATTTTTATTTCTTTTTGTTTTATCCGCGTTGTGCGGCAAGTAGTATCATAAAGTTTAATTTTTGGTATTATTTGTTCCAGACGTGTCATTATTTCGTTTATGTTGTCTATTGTTTGAGTTGATTGTGTAATTACGGCAGCTTTTTTTATCCGTGACAGTTTTTTTTTAGCGATACTTTTTACTGAGTCAATTGTTATTGGTCTTGTTTTAAGCTGTCCGGCAATACCTTTAACTTCCGCGTGGTTATTATCGCCGATAATAATGATTTTATTCGTTTTTTCAAGACGTTTTGCCCTAAGGTAAATTTCCTTTACCTTAGGGCAAGTGGCATCAACTATTTTATATCCGGATGACCGGGCTTTTTGGAAAACTTTTTTTGGAGCTCCATGAGCTCTTATAATAAGAGTGGAATTAGGATTGTGCCGTATAGAAGCTATTTTCTTTATACCTTCTTTTTTTAAGTCATTAACAACAAAAGAGTTATGTACTATGTCGCCTAAGACGTATGCTTTTTTCTTTTTATCCGCAACACTTCTGCTGATATTGATTGCGCGTCTTACCCCGAAACAAAAACCGGAACTTTTAGCTATGTTTATTTTCATATTTAGGATTATTGTTAGGTTAAATATCCAGGCTGAAAATGCCTGAATATGAGTTGTTTATAAAATTTTCCAGAACCCTTTTAAGTTTATTTTTCATGTGAAGTGACTGGATTACAGAAATAGATTCTTTAACCGATGTCAGTATTTGTTGTTTATAATATTCTCCTGTACCGGTTGTTTTTATCAGATTTTGTATTTTAAATAATTCGTTTTTATTTTTGTGTTTCTTTTTTAGAATTCTTTTAATAAATTCTTTATCCTTTTTTCAGGGCTCTTTTATATGTCTGCCAAATTAAAAGAGTTTTTTTTGATTCGGCAATATCCGAAAAAACAGGTTTACCGGTTTTTTTAACTGCGCCGAATATATCAAGAAGATCATCTTGTATCTGAAAAGCCTGTCCTAGAATGCATCCCAGTTTTGAAAGGTTATTGATTTCTTTTTTTTGAGCGCCGGATAATATTCCTCCAATTACCAGGGGGCCTTCAAAGGTATATTTTGATGTTTTAAGAGAGTATGTAAGGTTAATATCTTTTTTAGAAATTTTATCAATGTTGGATATATTGTTTAGGACATCAATGAATTCTCCTATTCCGGTATATGTTGTTATGTCTGTAAACATTTTAAGGGCATTTTCTTTCCGCAGAGGTTTTTCGTTAAACGACAGCAGCGCTTTTGTAGCTAAGGCAAATAAAATGTCTCCGGTTACAATGCCTAAATTAGCGCCCAATTTATGTTTAGGGGAGATGTTTAAACTACGGTTAAGAAGGTTATGCATGGAGGGTTTGCCTCGTCTTAAATCAGATTCATCTATGATGTCATCGTGTATAAGTAAAAAATCATGTAAAAGTTCAAATGAAAGGGAAGCGCGAAGCAGGTTTTTATGCAGTATTGTACGCTTTTTTGTGTACCCTAAATAACTTAAAATAAATAAGATAGGACGTATTCTTTTGCCGTCACGGACAAGGAAATTTGTAATTGCGGAGTAAAGAAGACGAGAAGAAGATTTAAGCGCAAAATCAGCTTCGGTTTCTTTTAAAAAAGCTTTAAGTTCAGTATCTATATCATTTTTAAGTCTTTTAATCATGCTCAATACTTTAGCATAAGTCTAATTAACAGGCAATATATAATTGTGTTACACGTCACACGAAACACGCTACACGCAACACGGAACACGTTGTACGTTGGAAGAGAGAAAAAAATGTGTTGCAAAGGGATGGAATTTGGGTATAATAATCACAATTTGTGATAATGAGATTAAAAGCCGGTTCTTTGTGTAAATGGCTTAACTTTAAGAGTAATAAGGAGATAGATATGAAACCGCGCAAAAATTACCGTTCTCGTCCAAAAAAAAGCGGAGCTAAAAAGAAACAGAAGGTGGCCTCACAGAAGAGAAGACTTGTAGTTGCAGGCTGTGCTAAAGAAAAGCTGGATAAAATGAATACCGTTGAAATCAGAGAACTTTTAAAGAAAACGGCAAAGAAAAAAACTGTAAAGCCGGTAAAAAAAACAACAAGCGCAAAAATTAAAAAAACGGCTAAACCAAAAAACAAATAATATTAGAACTCCCATTATTGACAACAAAAAGCCTCAGAAATACCTCTGAGGCTTTTTGTTGTTTAGAACGTCTATGGATGTTATTTTAAAAGTGTAGAATAAAACAACAGACTTTTTTCTGCTATTTTGTGCCAACTGAATTCATTCTTTGCGATTTTTAACCCGTTTTTAGCTATTTTTGAACGAAGATTTTGATTGTGATTAAGTAAAAGGAAAGAGTTACTTAATCCTTGGCTATTTGCCGGGTTAACGATAATGCAGTTATGTTTATTCCGCAGGTATTTTATAATCCCTGCTTGGTCTGACACGATCAATGGGGTTCCGCATGCCATGGCTTCGGCGGCAGTCATGCCAAAGGGTTCAAATGTTGACGGTAAAACAAAAAATTTAGCTTTACGGTAATATGAAGGCATAAGCTCATCTTTGATATGCCTTGTGAAAAAAATACGGTTTTTAATATGGTTTTCAGCAATAAATTTGTTTAGTTCATTTTTTAAGCGTTTTTCAGTTGGCTTAGGTGTCTGAGATCCGCCGCCGATTACAAGAAACAAGTCTTTGGCTTTTTTTATTGTTTTTGTAAAGCCGCGTAAAAGATAAAGTAAACCTTTATTTGTGTCAAACCTGCCGACCCAGAAAATATAATTCTGTGGAACGTCTATTTTTTTATTGGTTTCATTTTTTTTAAGCGGATGGAAAAAATTTGTGTTTACACCGGCCGGTAAAACAATATTGTTTTTGCCGGTGTATTTGTAAAACCGTTTAGATATATTAATCATTTCACGGCTTGTCATAACTAAGCCTTTAACTTTTTTAAATATTGTTTTTTCATGCTTTATGCGTTGGCGAAAACGATAAAGTTTTTCCATTTTTTCGGAATTACCGCCCATGAGTTCTTTTTTCCATGCGCCGAGGGAGTGAAAAGTGTGAACGAAAAAGTAACCTGTACGTTCGGAAAGTTTCATGGCTACATATCCGGCATCCCAATAGTGAGAATGGATGATGTCATAGTTAAGCTGTTCTTTTTTTATAAATTTTTCCATATTTTTCATAAAAGTGTCCAGAAACGGGAAAAGTTTTTCTTTGGGGATGAATTTTTTTCCACCGCAGGGTATTCTTATGATGCGTACGTTACGGCATACATGTTCGGTAGTTCTTTTGTTCTGAAATTGACGGGTATAAATATCAACTTTGATGCCTTTTTGGGCTAAAGCTTTTGACAGTTCCAGTACGTAGGTAACTTGACCTCCAGTATCGGTTTTCCCAAGTGTAGGATGAGCATCAACGTATCCGTGTATCGAAAGCATACAGATTCGTTTAATATGTTTTTTTGTTTTTGGTTTGGCACGAAACTTTACTTTGTAGTCTTTTTTGACGATAATGTCAGCCAGTTTTTTCTGTTGAGGAATAATTTTATGTTCAATTGCGAGGATTTTGTTGGTGAAACTATCAATAGCATCCCGTTTTCTTATTACTCTCGTGCGGGCAGTATCTTTGTATGACCGGGTAAGAAAAATCTTTTTATCAACGTGTTTAAGAAAACCGGTATAAGTTCCGTCTATAAGCATAACTTTGGCATCATGGCACTTTAGAGTTTCTTTGCCTATCCTGTTTTCGTTGAAATACACAAGCGGTTTTTGAAATTTAACGGTTGTAATGTCTTTAAAACGCTTAATATTGTTATTCAGCAAATGCAGTTTTACTTCAGAGAGTCCTACGAGAGATAAATCTTTTCGACGCAAGTTATGGTTTGTTTTAGGCGGATACCGGAAATAATCGTCTTGGTGAAGTGATATGGTTTTAATGTTGTTTTTAATTAGAATTTTGTACAATTCTTCAGTTATTTCTGTTTTCCCGGATCCGGATTCTCCGCAGATGGAAATGACGCATTTTGTAGAAGTAGATAATATTTTTGGGATTAAAAATTTTGATATTTTTTGTGCTGATTTTTTATGGTATGCTCTTGTTAATAAAACATCTCCATGCATAGCAGTATTCCTTAATCTAAAAATAAAAAGCAAAAGATATATATAACGATTTTCATTGCCACAAACTATGAATATTCAGTATAATATTACTTAATATCGCCATAATTGCAAGGACTTTCTATCTGTGCAAAAAGGGCATGAAAGACCTTCCTCTTTTTATGAGAAACATTTTTTGTTTTTACAACTGTTCAAGAAATTTCAAATATGCGTGTTCAAATTCTGAAACAACTTGAGAATATATTTGTCGTAAGATGCAAAAATCATTGTGCTATAATCGGTAAAATAAAGGAGAGTTGTTATGAAGATTGGAATGATGTGTGCCTGGAACACAGATTCCGGCGCATCAATACATGCGGAACTTATCGGCAGAGCTTGGGTTGAAAAAGGCATTGATCTGAAAGTGTTTTCATTTTATCGGCACAGTTTTCATGGTACGGCGCTGACAAAGAAAGCTGATGAAGAAGAGAGTTATGTGAAGCGTTGTTTTACTGTTTATGGTGTGCCGAATCCGGAAATAGATATTGCGCCTATACTGGAATCAGATTTTGATATTTTTGTTGTCGAGGATCTCGGAATGATTCCTATGCGACAATTGTTGGCAATATTTCCTGAAATAAGAAAAAAGGCTAAAACTGTTAATATTGTTCATGACGGCGAACTTTCGACCAAACCTGAATTTTTTAAATTTGAATGGGATCATGTAGTGTGTTTTGATGAGAGGTATCAGAAATTCTTGAAAGAGGCTTATCCTGAAGGAAAACTAAGTATTATTCCTTATCCGTCGTTTTCATTAAAGCTGGGTAACAAGAATAAGGCGTGTGAAAAATTAAATCTTCCCAAAGACAGGAAAATTGTGCTTCTATTCGGTCAGGCCGCGGAACATGCCATAAATACCACAATGGTTTTAGATCGACTGGCAGACAAATATGATATTACACTGCTTTTAGTGACGGAAGTAGAAAATGTTTTAAAAGCTTTTAAACGAATTCAGAATAAGATAAAGTTTGATTTTAAAATTATTGAAAAGTCTCCGGATCTGGATTTATTGTATGATTATCTTTACGCTTCGGATTGTATGATTTACAATAAAGAGTCAAAACCTACGGTTGTAGTCGGCAGTACGATTTTTCAATGTTTAGGATCCGGTTGTCCGATTCTTGCCCTGGATTCGAATTTTACGTATTCTTTTAGTAACGAAATTATAAAACATCATGATTTTTACGATTTAGAAGAAAACCTTGTGGATGTGTTTGAAAAAGGTAAAAAATATCAGGAACAACAGAAATATATGCGGAGATATTTGGAAGATTATTCCGCTGAACCGACAGCAGAAAGGTTTTTAGAGCTTTTTGAAGATCTTTTAAAAAAAGGATAAGGTTGAAAGGGGTGTAAAATGGTACTGAAAAGATTTAGAGGTAACCCGATTATTTCTCCCAAGGCGGGAAATGGGTGGGAATCCGTTATGACGTACAATTGCGCGGCTATTTATGAGGGGGGTAAAGTTCATATTCTTTACAGGGCGCAGGGCTCTAAAATTGGAGTTTCAAGAATAGGATATGCTTCTTCTTGTGATGGATTTAATATAGACGAACGGTTAGATTATCCTATTTTCGGGCCGGATCCGGCAAGTGATTTGGAAAGCGCGGGTACGGAAGATCCGCGGTTAACAAGAATCGATGACAAAATTTTCCTGAATTATTCCGCTTATGGGACAGGTATGGGAATGGTATTTCCTATGAAAGGCGTACAAATAGGCATTACGTCTATTTCAGTTCAGGATTTTTTAAATAAAAAATGGAATTGGTCAAAAAGGATTTATCCGTTTCCGAGTGTGGATAACAAAAACTCTTTCTTTTTTCCTGAAAAAATTAACGGTAAATATGTTTTGGTTCATCGTATTCCGCCGCATATGTGGATAGCGTATTCAGAGGATATGATAAATTGGGAAAACCAGAAAGTGCTTTTGAGCCCTAAATTTGAATGGGAATATTTTAAAATCGGAGGAGGTGCTCCTCCAATAAAAACCGAAGACGGGTGGATATTAATTTATCATGGCGTAGATAGAAAAATGCAGTATCGTTTAGGCGTTGCGCTTTTAGACCTGAAAGATCCGGGAAAAGTTATCGGCCGGTATGAGAAACCGTTTCTGGAACCGGAAACAGACTATGAGATTTATGGTGTTGTTCCGAATGTTACGTTTACCTGCGGAGCGGTTGTTATCGATGATACATTATTTTTGTATTACGGTGGTGCAGATACGGTAGTTTGCGTTGCGACTGCCAAAATAAAAGATATTCTTAAAATTTTTAAATAGAATACGCTATAATAGTTTTGAAAAATGGATAAGTTTTATCCTGCTTGTTGTTTTTGCCGTTTAACTTGGATATCTTATATCAAGTAAGAGATGAAAAAAACTTAATATTGTGCGGAACTTTGGCATTGTGTATTAATGGAGGTTAGTGTGCGCGTTAAAAAAACTAAAAAAGATATTCAGGATAAAGCGGTTAAAGATAAAGAAATCGTGATAGAAGAAATAAAAAGCGATTTTTTTTACAACCGTAAATATTGTTTGGCAAAAGATATATATACTGCCACAGCTTATGATAACTATACAGCTTTGGCCATGACTATCCGTAAACGTTTAGTTGAGAAATGGATTCTTACCCAACAAAGATATCATGATGAGAACCGTAAACGTGTTTATTATTTTTCTCTTGAATTTCTACCGGGATGTTTTTTGGAACAGAATATAATAAATTTGGGCATTACGGATGAATGTCAGAAAGCTATGGAGTCATTAGGTTTGAATCTTCAGGACATTTATCAGGAGGAAGCTGATCCTGGGTTGGGTAATGGAGGGTTAGGCCGGCTTGCCGCGTGTTTTCAGGATTCAATGGCTACTTTGGGCATTCCGGCCGCGGGGTATGGCATAAGATATGATTATGGTATTTTTAAGCAAAAAATAAAAAATGGTTATCAAATTGAACTTCCGGATGAATGGCTGAAACTTGGAAACCCCTGGGAATTTGAACGTCCGGAATATTCAATTGAAGTTAAGTTTTACGGGAGAATCGTCAGGAATACTGATAAAAACGGTAAGTTTTATGTGGATTGGATAGATACCCGGGATATGCTGGCAATAGCCTTTGATGTTCCGGTTGCGGGTTATAAAAATGATATTGTCAACAACTTGAGGCTTTGGTCGGCAAGAAGTACGGACGAATTTGATTTTGAATATTTCAATGACGGGGATTATATCCGCGCGTGTGAGAGTAAAATTAATTCAGAAAACGTGTCACGCGTACTGTATCCAAGAGACGATCTTTATAAAGGCCTTGAATTACGATTAAAACAGGAATATTTTTTTACGTCAGCTTCTATTCAGGACATTATACGCAGATTTAAGATGCATAACTCTGATTTTAAAGTTTTCCCTGATAAAGTTGCTATTCAGCTTAATGACACTCATCCGGTTGTTGCCATAGTAGAGCTAATGCGGATTTTAATTGATGAAGAAAATTTAGGTTGGGATGATGCCTGGGGAATTACCACAAAAACCTTTGCGTATACGAATCATACGATTATGCCGGAAGCTTTAGAAACATGGTCTGTAGCGCTTTTCGGCAGGCTATTGCCGCGGCATTTAGAACTGATTTATGAGATAAACATGAGGTTTTTACGTGATATTGCCGTTCATTATCCGCATGACCAGGCCAGGCTTCGCCGAATGTCTATTATAGAAGAAGGTATAGATCAGAAAATTCGTATGAGTTATCTGGCGATTGTGGGGAGCCATTCAGTAAACGGTGTTTCAGAGCTTCACGCAGAACTTTTAAAAACGACGATTTTTAAAGATTTTTTCGATTTTTTTCCGAATAAATTTAATACAAAAACAAACGGTATCACTCAAAGGCGATGGCTTAAAAAGAGCAATAGCCTTTTGTCTGATTTTATTACGCAAACAATAGGCGATGAATGGATAAGAAATCTTTCCCAAATTAAAAAACTGGAAACATTTATTCCTGACAGTGCTTTTAGGGGTAAGTGGAAATCAATTAAAAAACAAAACAAAATCAGGCTTGCTGAGTTTATTAAAAGCCGTGCCGGAGTAACGGTAGATCCAAACTCGATGTTTGATGTACAGGTGAAACGTATTCATGAATATAAACGGCAGGTTTTATTTGCTATATATCTTATCGCGCAGTATTTAAATATAAAAAGTAATCTGACTCATAATATTGTTCCCAAAACTGCTATTATTGCGGGTAAAGCCGCTCCGGGATATGGAATGGCCAAATTGACGATAAAACTTATAAACAACATAGCAAGGGTTATTAATAAGGATCCGGATGTTAAAGATAAGCTCAAAATAGTTTTTCTTGAAGATTATTGTGTGTCAATTGCTGAGAAAATTTTTCCGGCAAGCGATTTATCCGAACAAATTTCTACCGCTGGGAAAGAAGCTTCCGGAACGGGTAATATGAAGTTTATGCTTAATGGTGCGGTGACTATCGGGACATGGGACGGGGCTAATATAGAAATAGCTGAAGCTGTCGGCGAAGAAAACATTTTTATTTTCGGACTTAAAGCTGAAGAGATTGTAAAGCTTAAATCCGAAAGATATGTCCCGCGCGAATATTTGAATAGAAACCCTCTTTTAAAAGAGGCACTCAATCTTTTGCAGGAAGACTTTTTTTCACAGTTTGAACCTGGAATATTTAAGGCAATATGTGAGAGTTTGATATGGCATGATCCCTATATGGTATTTGCCGATTTTGAAGATTATATTTTTACACAGGAGAAAGTGTCACAAGCTTATAACAATCCTACTGGTTGGACAAAAAAATCAATCATGAATACCGCTAATTCCGGAAAGTTTTCCAGTGACAGGACAGTGGCTGAATACTCAAACGAGATTTGGGGCATAAACGTTTAGCTTTAACAATGAAAAGAATCTTGCCGACAAGTTGCAAACAAGAATCAATGCCTCAAAATTTATAACTAGGTGTACGGAAATCTAGCTATAGATTTATTAGACGTTAAAGTTTGTATTGTATTTATGCCGTATAACTTGTTTTTTATAGTCTGGAGTTAACGGTTTAGTTGCATTGACTACGCATGTTTTATCATTTCCTTGATATTGTTATTTAAGTTTATTCGGATCTCATAGTCAAGATATCGGCAATATGGCAGGTCAAAAACCACTTCTCTCATAAAATCCTGTATATTGGTGATGTCTTTTGAAGGTTTTAATTCTGTGCCCGTTATCAATTTATGTACTTCATAAAGTCTATTCAGACTGTTCGAATGTAAAGCTCGAAGAGCCAGGAGAATACTTTCTACATACACAAAACTTTTTTTATTCACCCGGAACGCCAGCACTTTTGTCTTTAGTTTTTTCTCTATTTTCTTATTGATACCTGTGTCGGGTACAGCCACATCGAATATAACCTCAATCCCTTTTTCCTTATAATTGCTTCTCAGATCGTTCATTTCTTTTGTCAATTTCTCTACAAAATCCTCAGTATCTTTAACTTCCAGCCGGAATATCTTTTCGCTATATTTATCTTTCCTTGTTTCCTGTTCAAGCTTCTGTAGCATTTGTTTTTCGAGTTCGCCTGGAATAATTGAATCTGCAATAATGTGGCAAAGTACTTGTTTTTCTCCGATACTTGGGGCAATCTCACGTCCAATCTCAATGTTCTTTCTATGTATCTGTTCTGCGATAACCTCCTCTTTCAAAGATGAAGTCACTTCACCTGTTTTGTCTATACGTGATAGATATGTATGATTGTTTTTTACATTTTTGAATGATATGCAGAAAATGCCTTTATCGTTAATAAACGGCTTAATTTCCTTAATTTTCGCTTCTGCGTGATTGAACTCTATAGAATGTATCGTATCATCTTTTTCGATTCTCCACACTTTTATCATTCCATCATCTGAAACTCCCGTTATGAAGATTCTGCCGTCATCACATGTTATGACATTTTCTATATTGACCTCTTTATCTGTGATTTGAAAATGTTTTGCTACAGTTTCTGTGTCGGAAGTATTGAATCGTACATAATAAATTATGCCGTCTCCGTTAACATCATTCCCCGTAGCAATTGCAATTCCCCCATTTCTTGTTATTTGTACATTGACTGATCCATTATCTACTCGTAACGCGTTAACCATGTACCCATTGCTATAAATCCTCACAAATCCATCGTCAACTGTTCCCACTATAACTGATCCATTTTTATGAACAGCTAAACTTGCGTTACGTGTTATGTTCGGACGAGTACTCCTGAATGCCCATCCTTTATTGATCTTTGGGATAAGAATCCTTTCCCCATTATCTAGTAACCTCCACAAGACTAAATCACTATTACCAAAGTTATTTCTACTTTCGGTAAAAATATAGAAATCTCCATTAGCGGAGACACATTTATCCATTACAGTGTGATTTCTCCCTGTGATATAGCTTAATAACGCAGAAATGTCCGCAGTTTTATCGGTACTTGTGGTCATATAATTCTGAAGGTGATTCGCATCATGAGCAGAAAGCCAAAGAATATCATCAAGATTGGTGCAATTGAAGGCATCCATTAAAGACTCAGGCGGATCGGAAGAAACTTTCACGTCTTCCCAATTATCAGATGTATGTTGGCGCGGGTTGTCAGGCATTGCCAAATCTCTGTTTCTTAGGGTATCCATATCCACAAACCGGCTATTTTCAAGTTCTATTTTCCATCTTGAAAGCACTCCGATCTTGTCTCTTATTTTTTCAGGATAAAACTTTGCCTTATTTTTCCAATTTATATATTCGTCCCTCAATAGATATGCGAGTTCCGGGGTATTGTTGATAAAATCCGGAATTCCGAGTTTAGCAAATACCTCATGTAAGATTGCTAATTCCAATTTGGTTTTGTCCACTCTGTCTTTCACATGGATAGCAATATTTGAAGCATGGTCAATCTCGCCGGAAGGAAGATCATCATGCCCGGTAACTTTAAATACGCCGGTAATCTTTCCATGTTTCAAGTTTCCGTTGCAAAACTGAATCAATTCAGTGGTAATAGGACCCCACTGGTGATCTATCGGATTCATTTTTAATAATGTATGCTCGAGCGCATCGACGAAGTCAATGACGTTACGCATAGGAATACTTTCTGCTCCAAGTCTTATCAGGTCAGAACGTTTCCCATCAACAGATTTTTCATGTAATTCTCGAAGAAGCTTATCTTTACATATTTCATGCAGTACGTATTTCTCTATATTTTGCGGTTCGAATTTTTCTAAATTTTCCAAATAATTAAAAACATGAATTCGTCGATCATGAATATTAGGATTTTCAGTCAACGGATCAATAAACACAAAATATTTACGTTTATTTTGCCCAATTAAACACTGGAATATAGAACCAGCAGCTGTGTCGCTCATCTTTATCGGATAGGATAGACATACAACCAGTTTTTTGCCGTTGACGGAAGTTTCAATGTCTACCGGCATTCCTGTACTGAATGCCCATGGATATTCTTTCCACTGCTCCATTAAATTTAAAATTCCTATCCTAATCAATTGCTCATCCTGCGGATTATCAAACATTGACCAAGCGGCCAACATTTCTCCGCTATTTGCAAATGCCAATGTATTTAATGAAAACGCACAAACAAGTAGTATTGAAATAATTTTCTTTAACATAAGCCGTCTCCCTTATTTTAGTTATAAGCTGGTTAATTTCAAACTCAACGATTTTTATTGCGATGCCGTTCTTATTTTAGGAGAACTTATAAAACTTTTTGATCTCCAAGGGCAAAGCAAATGCAAACGTTTGCATACTTTGCAGGTACCAATATAGCCTTTCGCTAATGTTCTGTCAACTTTTATTCTCTTAACATAGCTGGCATATCGTTCAAAATAGGACATTTCTAAGTGTGAGAAAATAGGACATTTCTAAATGTGGTTGACATTGCGCATGAAATAACTTTGCCTAAAAGCTCGAATGCGTTATAATATTTCACCATGAAGAGATATATCCTAAACGAAAGTTCAGAAACCATAGAAACGCACATAAATTTTGCGGAGAGCCTTAACGAACAACAGTATGAAGTTGTTACGCAGGCGGAAGGGCCTTGTCTTGTCCTTGCGGGTGCCGGAAGCGGTAAAACTAGAACCTTGATTTACAGGTTGGCCTATCTTTTAGAACGGGGAGTCCCTCCTCAAAATATACTTCTTATGACTTTTACGAATAAAGCCGCTCGGGAAATGCGGGAACGGACGGAGAGACTCTTAAGGTATAGCCCGAAAGGGTTGTGGAGCGGAACGTTTCATCATGTAGGTAATAGAACCCTCAGAATGTACGCTGAAAAGATAGGGTTTACAAGAGATTTTGGTATTTTAGACCAGCAGGATTCACGTGACTTGATAAAAAGTTGTACGAAGACAGTTGTTAAAGCCTTGCCTAAAGGCGAAAAGTTTCCGAAGGCGTCTGTGATGCAAGCGATAATAAGCCTTTCGGTAAACACAAAAAGAACTTTGGAAAAAGTATTAGATGCGCGATATCCTTATTTTTTTAAATTCAAGGACGAAATAAACAAAATAAAAGATATGTATGAAAAGAAAAAACGCGAAACAGAAAACATGGATTATGACGATCTTTTGTTTAGATGGAAGTATTTACTTGAGAACGTAGAAGAAGTAAGAGAAAAATTCAGTAACAAATTTAGGTATATAATGGTTGATGAGTACCAGGACACAAATTATATGCAGGCTGAGATAGTTGATATTCTTGGCGGAAAACATCGAAATATTTTGGCCGTAGGTGACGATGCGCAATCTATTTATTCTTTTCGAGGGGCACGGGTCGAAAACATATTACAGTTTCCCGAAAAATTCGATAACGTAAAAATATTTAAATTAGAAACTAATTATAGGTCTACCCCTGAAATTGTAGCGCTTGCTAATGATTCGCTTTTAAATAATGATAACCAGTTCCAAAAAGAATTAAAAACAGTGAATGAATCTCTTTCAATGCCTGCTCTTGTTGAAGTTAGAGATCTATATTCTCAGGCGTCTTTTGTTGTCCAAAGAATAAAAGAACTTTTGGACGAGGGAGTTGATATAAAAAACATTGCCGTTCTTTTTAGGGCACATTATCAATCTGCGGAATTGGAAATGGGATTGGTTAAACGCGGGATTTCTTACGTTGTTCGCGGGGGACTGCGTTTTTTTGAGCAAGCGCACATAAAAGACGTGTTAGCGTACATGAAGATTCTGGCTAATCCGCTGGATGAAACTTCATGGATAAGGGCATTAACCCTTTGGCCGGGGATCGGCCCGGGATATGCCTCGAAAATTTATGAATTTTTTAAAAAACAAGACATAAGTATAAACCGGTTTGTTTCGGACGATGTGTCTATCGCGTTTCCTGCAAGAGTTCGCGCGGGGTATTCAATCTTTCAAAAAATAATGAGAGCAATAACTTCGGACATAAGCGGCGAAACAAATATAGCGGACATAGTGGAACGCATATTAGATTTAGGGTATGAAACACATGTTTTAGCAACGTATGAAAACGCGAAAGAACGAATTGATGACATTCGGGAACTTGTAAATTTTTCGCACGATTATGAAACGATTAAAGATTTTGTGAGTGATACTTCTCTCCAGGAAGGGGTTTCGTGGCGAAACAAACGCTTTTTCGTTTTCAGAAGAGTCCAGTCAGCTAGTACTTTCAACCATACACCAGGCAAAAGGATTGGAATGGGATGCGGTATTTCTCATCGGTCTTTGCGATGGACAGTTTCCGCATTCAAAGTCAGCGAATAGTGACGCTGAAATGGAAGAAGAAAGACGTCTTTTTTATGTTGCCGTGACAAGAGCAAAAAAACACCTATATATGATGCATCCGTGTACTCGGTATGATTACCAGTTGGGAACCGTAAGCGCGCCTCGAAGCCGGTTTTTAGAAGAACTTTCAGGTGAAGATTATGAAGTCTGGCGGGCAAGTTCCCAGATGTTGAATCCAGAATTTGATTCAGAAAGAGAACCCATAATAGAGTTGTGAATGCGTTCCACGTATATAAATAGGGACAGCTACCATTTATTGAAAATAGAAAACTTAGTTTCCCGCTTTTTGTTGTTTAATAAATGGTAGCTGTCCCCCATTAAAAAGTATTAGATGAACGATTTCCTTATTTTTTTAAATTTTTCAATGAAATTAAAACAATTAAAGATATGTATGAAAAGAAAAAACGCGAAACAGAAAATATGGATTATGACGATCTTTTGATTAACTGGAAATATTTGCTGGAAAATGTAAAAGAAGTAAGAGAGAAGTTTAGTGACAAGTTTAAATATATAATGGTTGACGAATATCAGGATACGAATTATCTGCAGGCGGAAATAATTGATATTCTCGGCGAAAAACACAAAAATATTCTGGCAGTGGGCGATGACGCGCAGTCTATTTATTCCTTCCGGGGCGCGCGAGTCGAAAATATACTTAAATTTCCTGAAAAGTTTGATAATGTAAAAGTATTTAAACTGGAAACAAATTACCGTTCTACTCCTGAAATTGTTGCTCTTGCAAATGATTCACTTTTAAATAATGATAACCAGTTTCAAAAAGAACTGAAAACCGTGAATGAATCTCTTTCAATGCCCGCTCTTGTTGAAGTTAGAGATTTGTATTCCCAGGCATCTTTTGTCGTCCAAAGGATAAAAGAGCTTTTGGACGAAGGTGTTGATATAAAAAATATTGCTGTTCTTTTTCGAGCGCATTATCAATCTGCGGAACTTGAAATGGAACTGGTTAAACGAGGGATTTTTTATGTTGTTCGCGGGGGGCTTCGTTTTTTTGAACAAGCGCATATAAAAGACGTATTAGCATACATGAAAATTCTGGCTAATCCTTTGGATGAAACTTCCTGGATCAGGGCCTTGACGCTTTGGCCTGGTATCGGTCCGGGATATGCCGCAAAGATTTATGAACGTTTTAAAAAGGAAGGTAAAAGTATAAACCAGTTTGTTTCTGATGATGTGTCTGGAGTGTTCCCCTCAAAAGTGCAGGCAGGATATTCGGTTTTTCAGAAAATAATGCGGGCAATAACTTCGGATATTCGCGGTGAAACAAACATTGCTGATATTGTGGAACGAATATTGGATTCAGGATATGAAATGCATGTTTTAGCGGCGTATGAAAATGCTAAAGAACGAATTGAAGATATTCGCGAACTTGTGAATTTTTCACATGATTATGAAACAGTTAAGGATTTTGTTAACGATACGTCTCTTCAGGAAGGTTTCCGCGGGGAGACAAACGCTTTTTCATTTTCTGAAGAGACCGGACAACTTGTGCTTTCAACTATTCACCAGGCAAAAGGGTTGGAGTGGGATGCAGTATTTCTTATAGGGCTTTGTGACGGGCAGTTTCCTCATTCAAAATCATCGAATAGCGAAGCTGAAATGGAAGAAGAAAGACGTCTTTTTTATGTTGCTGTTACACGGGCTAGAAAATATTTATATATGGTGCATCCCGCTATGCGTTATGATTATCAGTTAGGCGCTGTAAGCGCGCCGCGAAGCCGGTTTTTAGAAGAACTTGCCGACGAAGATTATGAAGTCTGGCAGGCAAGTTCCCGCATGCTTGATTCTGAATTCGATTCAGAAAATGAACCGGTTATAGAATTATAAATAGGGACAGCTACCATTTATTAAAAATAGAAAACTTAGTTTCCCGCTTTTTGTTGTTTAATAAATGGTAGCTGTCCCCATTAACCAGTCCCCATTAACCATTAAATGGAGGGAGTTATGGCTGAGAAACAGTTTTCAGCGGGCGGGATAGTAATAAAAGGTGAAAAGTCAGATTTAAAAATTCTTTTAATAAAAGACAGGTTTGGTTATTGGACTTGGCCTAAAGGGCATGTTGAGGAAGGTGAGACTCGAGAACAGGCTGCTATCAGGGAAATACGAGAAGAAACAGGCCTTAAAAAACTTGAAGTAGTGTGTGAAGTAGGAAAACAGGAGTATAATTTCGAACATGATGGAAAAACAATATTTAAGACGGTACATATCTTTTTAATAAGATTTCTAGGGGAAGAACCGTTAAAAATACAAACACAGGAAATAAGCGACGCGAAATGGTATACTCCGGAACAAGCCCTAGAAACCATACAGTACAAAGGTTCAAAAGAGATTTTTGAGAAAACTTATAAAATTATCCCGAACAATCACAATTAAACTGCTGAGTAGATATCAAATTCCAATTCATATATCTTTTTCAGTTCTCGAGGGCTTCTTTTAATCATTTTTGGCAGGATATATATCAATTGTGAGATCTTCATTTTCTCTATTTCCTCTAATGTGGCAGATTCATATGAAATTTTATCATAAAATCTTTTTATGCTGTCAGAGTCGGCGTTAAATGCTGTCATCATAGTTAGTATAAGGGCTTCAAATACCGGGATATATACTGCATCTTTTGTTAAGACGTCATCTATTGCGGTTATCCATGACGCGCCTTTCAGGCTATCAAATTGCCCAGCTTTTATATTTGTTTGTCGGCCGATCAGAAAAATGTTTTGTTTGAGAACCTTTTTATTATCTAAAAACGTGTTTATTTCCTGCATTAAGCGTCCCGTTGAACCATCCCGCCTTATGACTTTAAATTTATCTTTGGGGAACAATAGCTTTCCCTCAGAATCTCTCATTTTTTTAACTTCATCTACAATTTTCCATACTGGCATCAGATGATTTTTTTGATCTTGTCCAATATCCGTATCAAATGCTAAGAGTAACATCTCATTTGGATGTTTTCTTCGCCATTCTGTTAAATTGTATTTAAAAAGTTCGGCATTGTATGTTAGGTCAGGTTCAAGGTTTTTAGGGGACGGTTGATTTTCTTTAGTTTCAGGCAGCATTTGGTGTAATTTTTTTAAAGTTTCGGATGTAAACATTTTTATGGCAGATACAATCCTTTTATCACATGAGTTAGGAAATTCTTGAGCAGATAAAATTAGGATATGATCGCTAATTTTATCAATAATTCGGCGAGTTTCTTGGGGATTACCGTTCATTAAATATGTTTCCGCTAAATGTTGCAATTCTCCCGCTTTTGCGACTGTATTTTCTATCCGGTTAATAAAGTTTTCAGCTTCTTTATATTGTTTTCTAATCAGTAAAATATTTGATATAGCTGTAAAAAGGCCGTTATCATTATATACTTTTGCCTTTTTTTTAAGTGTGTCGATGATTTCTTTTATCCTTTTTTGGTTAGTTTTTTTTTGTGTATGAATATATGCAATGTGCATCAAAAGAAGCGAGCATAGGCCTAAGTCGGTCACGTCTGTTTCATGGTTTTCCGCGTATAAAACTTCAAAAAGCGAAGAAACTTCTTCATAAACCAAATCGAATGCTGGTATTTTTTTGTTGTTGTTGATACTTTGCAAAATATTAGGTATCCGTAATAACTCATTGTATCCGTCAAGCCTTGTTCTATTAGTATCGGAACTAATCTTTTCTATAATTTTGTTAATTCGCGAATTATACTCTATAGAGTCAGGATCCTGCAGGAGATTTTTTAAATGTGCTATCAAAACAGAAGATTTGTTTCGTTCTTTTATGATAGCGGCTTTTTCGCTTGTTAATTTATCAATTCTTTCTATGTGATTTTGTGAAGGTGTAAGTTGTTGAATGTGTTTAGAGCCTTGAATGCTTATATCCACAATTTTCAGTGCTTTTTCATATTGTTTAGTCCTGCGGTAAAATGTTACAAATTGTTCGATTCTGTTTGAACCATCAAAGACAATGCGCACCCCGTTTTTTAAAAGTGTATCTGGAAGTTGCTTGGCGGGGCTATAAAGGCTCTCAACGCCTAAAGCAAATCGCTTTTTTTGTTCTTTTTTCGCTTGTAAAAAAAACTTCGGGTTTAAGAAGATGCTGGTAAAATACAAGCTTAAAAAATTGGGATGATTCAAGACATGTTCACGGAATCTTGCCATTTTTTCATCTTTGTCCGGAATTTTTCTAACCTGTTTTATAAAATTAATAATGTAGCCGGAATTTTCTTCATAAAACAATCTCGCAAAACATACAGGGTAGCAGGCTGCTGCAACAAGTGTTAAATTATTTTTATTTAAAAATTTATCTAATCCCACAATTTTTTTTAATTCGTTCTGAGTTTTATCTGAAAAAGGCTGCTTTTGATCAATATTTTTCCATATTTGAGAAATAGAATAACTTATGTCCGTAGATATTTTTAATTTTTTTTCATCGGACAAAAATTGAATAAAATAATCATATTTTTTTTCAAATATCTCGCGGCGTGTTTTAAATAATATTTCACATAAAGTATGCCCCTGATTGTTTAATGTTTCCTGGGCTATTTTTTTAGCAGAGGGGTTTCGTATGGTTTCAAAAAAACTTATTGCTTTTGTGCGTGAATAATTTGTATTTCTGAGATATAAAGCGCTATATGCCAATGTTCTTTCAATGTCTGATTCTTTGTCATCTTGAGCTTTTTTTTGTAGGTACGTAAATTCCATTTGAAAAGAAGTAGTATTTGCTTCTGCTGTAATATATTTTACTCCGGAAACTATTGTTAACACTATTGGATTTAAGGTGTTATCCATAATATGTTGTAACACAGGCTGTAAATCTGCAGGCTCTTTTGCCTGTTTTTTTAATATAGTTTGGAGCACAGTGCCTATGTCATGGTGTAAGAATACCTGTTCATCAATAATGTTGCGGTAAAAATCCCCTAATTCTTTTACTTCATCTTTGATTGTTCTTCCGGATTCATCTGTTTCGTTGAAGATAGCTCTTTGAATTTCCTGGTAATTTATTTTGTGATCTGTACGGTCTACTTCTTCACCATGTTTTCCGTCTACAATTTTGAGATGTTCAGGAATACAGTCATGATAGATATCCTGTGCTAAAAGGCGCACGGATTCGGAATACAGTCTGTTTAGGATGACCGGGTCTTTGCCCAATGCTTTAGAACCTGTAAACCCGGGAATCTGGTGCGGCCATATGAAGCCTAACAAATAATCTTCAGGGCTTGTTACTGTTTCTGACGCGTTATACATGTATAAGTTATCTTTGAGATGTGCTTGAAACAAAAATAAATTTTTTAAAGTTTCTTCTGCTCTCAATTTGTGTTTTGAGGGTATTTTATGACGATTCTTTATATGAAGTGCTATGGCTAGTTCTATTGCCTTTTGTATTTTGTTAATAATATCTTTCTGGGGACTTGAGCCGAGTTTCATTTGTTCCGGAAGAGTGCCTTGTACCAAATTCAATAGAGGTATACCATTTCCGACCGCGTGTGGTTTTAGCCTTTTTACGATGTTGTTAGTTGTCTTGTTCATTGGCGCGGCATCATGTGCGGACCATATTGCAAGGTTGTGCCCAGCATAAGAAGGGTGCACCTGCCCAGTTAAAAAAATAAAAGACAGTAAAATTGATATTAGTTTGCTTATTCTTTTCATCAGTTTGCTTTCATCAATGGTTCCCAGTGGTGGTTATATTTTAAAAAGTCAGATAATTATAGCAAATTTAGCTAAAAATAGCTATTGAAAAATACGGAACCGGCAAAATGGTGAAATATTAAGAAAATAAATTTTCGCAATATGAATAAACAATATAGAGTCCTAATTTAAAAAGTAGTTCTTGACCGTATGCTTGGTTATGCAGATAATGGGGTAAAACAGACAGGTGGAATTATGAAAAAAATTAAAACTATATTTTTTGATTTGGGGAATGTTATTGTTAAAGTGCATCCTGAAGTTTTGGAAGACGGAGTTCGAGCTTGCGGGAGGTTTAAACCGGGTGCAGTTATTGATTATTTTATGGATTCGGATAATGCGAATAAATATATGGAAGGTAAATTAACTTCTTCGCAGTTTTTTTCCAGAACTAAAAGATTGTTTAAGTTGGATATTAAATTTTCGGAATTTTACAAATTATGGAACGAAGTGCTTAGTCCGTATCCGGAAATGGAAGGTCTAATAAAAAACATTAAGAATGGGTATCCTGATATTAAGCTGATATTGGTTTCAAATACCAATGAGGTTCATTACGAATATGTCAGAAAACAGTACAAAATACTTGATCTTTTAGACGGGCATATTGTTTCACATGAAGAGGGTGTGCAGAAACCAGACACTGAAATATTTGTTAGAGCTTTAAAGCTTGCCGGCAGTTTGCCGAAGGAAACTTTTTATACTGATGACCGCGCGGATTTAATAGATGCTGCCAGGGTTATGGGCATACGTGCGTTTCAGTTTACTGATCACGAAGCTCTTCGTGAAAAACTTTTAAAGTATGAAATAGATGTATAGGTTTAAGCCGGTAGCTTAGTCTGAATATCCCAGTTCTTGAAGCGCGGCAGGGTCTTTTTTCCATTTGTCGTAGACTTTGACCCATAGGTTTAGTGATATTTTTTTTGACAATATACGTTCGATATCCGTACGCGCGGATTTTTTAATTTTTTTCATCATATTGCCGCCCGAACCTATGATAATAGATTTTTGAGATGTGCGTTCTACGTAAATTACGGCATGGACACTTAAAGTGTTGTTTTTGTTTTCCAGGATGTCTTCAATCGCTACGGCAATTGAATGAGGAACTTCTTCATATGTTAAAGACAATATTTTTTCACGTATAATTTCACTTATTAAAAAGTCTTCGGTTTTGTCGGTTAATTCTTCTTCCGGATAATGAAAAGGGCCTTCAGATAAATGTGTTATGATTATTTTTAACAGTTTGTCTAAATCTGTGGCTTTTAAAGCGCAAATAGGGACAATTTCATCAAAGGGATAGAATTCCGAAGCTTGTTCAATTAACGGGAGAAGAAGGCGTTTGTCTTTCAATTTATCAATTTTATTTATTACAAGGATAACTTTTTTGCCTTCGTTCGGGGCAGGAAGACGGTTTCTTATGTTTTGGTCTTCGGATTTGAAAGCGTAATTTTTTTCAGTAACAAACAAGATGATGTCAGATTCCATAAGTGAAGATTGCGCGCGAGTAAGCATTATTTTACCTAGAAGATCGTGCGGTTTATGTATACCGGGTGTGTCAATAAATACAATCTGAGAATCTTTTTGAGTGAGTATGCCGCGTATATTATCACGTGTAGTTTCAGGTTTTTTGCTTATAATTGCAAGTTTTTCCTTTAAAATACCGTTTAATATAGTAGATTTGCCGACATTTGGCTGTCCTGAGATAGATACAAACCCGAATTTTTTCATAGTGTGAAGATTGTATCATACTAAAATCCGGAGAGCTACTGTTTTTTTGTCCGGACGTTATGTTGGTAAATAGTCCCGTAGGTTTTAATTCAGGTGCAGGAAGATTATTATATTGATATATTGTTAACGAAAATCTAGTACATATAAATAGATAGAGATATACAAACATAAAAATTTGATTGGCATTTCAGTATTTAGACGTATAATAGTTTAATAGTTAAATGGCAAAAACCGGATGAAAAGTATTTTTTTGTTTTTTAATGTAATATATCAAGTAATAGGTGATAGTTATGAAAAATGGTAAAAAAAATAATAAGGAATTTTGGAACAGAGAAGATGCTGTTAAAAATGTAAAGAGTTTTTTAAAAGAAGACCGTTCCGCGGAACTGGAAGCATTTTTAGAATCCACAGAACCCGAAGATATTGCCGAAATCCTGGGTGAGTTTAGCAGTAAAGAAAAAATACATATATTTAATGCGCTTCCCGCGGAAAATGCTGCGGTTGTGCTTGATGATACCGATCCTCAAACCCGGCTGCAGATCCTGCAGAAAATTGATAATGATAAACTGGCAAGAGTATTAGATGAGATGCCTGTTGATGAAGCGGCGGATGTTGTCGAAGAAGTTCCGGAAGAGAATCGTGAGGATATTCTTGATTTGATGGAAGAGAAAGACGCGGAAGAGGTAGAGGAAATTCTTAGTTATCCGGAGGACAGCGCAGGCCGTGTTATGAATCCGGAGTTTATTTTTGTCCGTGAAAATAATGATGTTGAAGATGCCGTCCGGCATATGAGAAATTTTGAAGTAGAAGAAAAGTTTATATATGTCTATGTTGTTGATGGAAACATGAAACTTCAGGGGGCGGTTACAATTTGGAAATTATTAACCGCTAATAAGGGTACTCTGATTAAAGATATCGTGGAAAGAGACATTCATTCTATTCTGGTTGATGCAGATCAGGAAAAAGCGGCCCTAATTATGAAAAAATATGATCTTTTTTCTTTGCCGGTCATTAATAATGAAGGTTGTTTAGTCGGGCGTATAACAGTGGACGATATTATGGATGTTGTTGATGAAGAACATGCTGAAGATATTAGCAGGATGACTGGTACGATTGAAGAGGAACAGGGAACAGAATCTACTTTAAAAGCCACTCAAAACAGGCTTCCATGGCTTATTACATGTATGGTAGGAAGCATTATTACCGGTCTTGTAATACAGCTTTATGAAGTAACTCTCACGGAAACTATTGCGCTTGTTTCTTTTATTCCGGTAATTACGGCAACAGGCGGTAATAGCGGAGTGCAGGCCTCAACGGTTGTTGTTCGTGGAATAGCTTTAGGGCATATGGTATATTCTCATGTTTTGGATGAGGTGTGGCGTCAGTTAAAGATAGCCTTGGGATTAGGTCTTGTTTGCGGCACGGTATTAACTTTTTTGGCGAATATCTGGATGAAAAACAGTGTAGTCGGTATGATTGTGGGGCTTTCAATCTTTTTAGTTGTAGTGTGGTCTAATTTTGTCGGGGTTGTAATCCCTGTTATTTTTAAAAAAATGCGGATAGATCCGGCAATAGCTTCCGGGCCGCTTATTACCACTCTTAATGATGTTATTGGTGTGTTTATTTACTTAACTACTGCAAGTATATTTCTCTCATAAATTGATGTTAATGAGCATATCACGGCATAGGGCCGGGTCATTGACATTATTAAAAAATTTGTGTTATACTCAATTTTCCAGAGTATTACGCGGAGGTGTAAAATGGGTAAGATTTTCAGCCTTTTAATCGGCGGATTAATGGTAACAGCCGGGATTGTACTTTTATTTGTATGGTCGTATGAGGTTCTTTTTATGTTAAGAAGTATTCTGCCATTGTTTTTAATAATGGCTGGAATAATTGCGGTTGCCGCTGGTATTAGCGAATTTAAAGATGTTATGAAAAATAAAATAAAGAAATAGTAATATAAACTTAAGTTTCAGCATCGGTACTTTGGAATTATTTTAGGCAAAATGGGAAATTGGCGGAGAAGGTGTTAAATTAAGATGTTTTCTTTTTTGCTTTTGTCTTTTTATGGAAAAACAAAGAAGGAAAAACGCTATGTTTTTACATTTAAGCAAGACGAAATTTTTAGTTTGTATAATTATTCTTACAACTTTTTTATTTCAAGGATGTAGTTCTGATACCGGAGAAATAGAGAAAACAATTTTGGAACATGATCCTTCTTTTCAAAAGATTTTGGATAAAAGGAATGGTCTTCATAAAAGATTAGATGAGAAGAGAACGGAATTTCTTAAGAAAAAAGAAGAAATAGATGTCCGCATAAATATTTTACAGGAACAAAAACGTCAGCTTGAGAATGAATATTCGGTACAGACGGATGATGTTAAGTGTCAAATCCAGCCGGAAAAGCGTGTTTTTCAAAAAAGTATTATTGAGTTGGAGTATAGCTACAAACAAAAAAAAGAAACTTTACGCAGTATAGAAAATGATATAAAAGAAATTAATTCTTTAATGAAAAAAAAGGATGTTCTAGCGTTAACTCCGGAAGAAATGAAAGTATGGAATGACAGGCTGTCAATGCTTGTTGAAAAAAAAGAAGCTCAAATTTCTGAAAAAAACAAACTTAAAAAAGAAATAGAGATAACAAAGCTAAAAATAAAGGTTTTTAATTAATATAGACGGTTGTTTCCAGCGGAATAAAGAGATGAAGGAGAAGAAGTGGAAATTAAAAGGGCATTAATAAGTGTTTCGGATAAGACCGGATTGAGGGAACTCGTTGAAGTTTTAAATAAATACGGAGTAGAAATAATGTCCACCGGTGGTACTGCGGAAGAAATCGCTTCGTATGGAGTTACTGTGCGGGAAGTTTCTTCTTATACAGATTTCCCGGAGATGCTTGACGGCAGGGTGAAGACGCTTCATCCTAAGATTCATGCGGGTTTTTTAGCTTTGCGGAATAACAAAAAGCATATGAAATGCCTTGAAGAAAACGCTATTTTCCCGATAGATATGCTGGTTGTGAATTTGTATCCTTTTGAAAAAACAATAGCAAAACCCAATGTGTCATTTGAAGAAGCCATTGAAAATATAGATATTGGCGGCCCGGCAATGATGCGGAGTGCCGCTAAGAATTTTAAGTCAGTTGCTGTTGTAAGTTCAATAACGCAGTATGGGATGATAATAGAAGAGCTTGAAAATAGTGACGGAAACATTAATAAGGGGATTTTAGAAAATTTAGCTAAAGAAGTTTTTAAAAAAACTTCATATTATGACGCTATAATTGCTGATTATTTGGCAGGAAAGCGCGGGCAGGAAGAAAATGATGGGTTTCCGAATATAATGAAAATGAGAATGAATAAAATAAAAGAATTGCGATATGGTGAGAATCCGCATCAAAAAGCGGCATTTTACAAAGATTTATCGTCTAAAGCTCAGGGGATAGCCGATGCGGAACAATTACAGGGGAAAGAATTGTCATTTAATAATATACTGGATCTTAGCGCGGCATATGAAATGGTAACAAATTTCAGCCAGCCGGCTGTAAGTATAGTAAAACATAACAATCCTTGCGGGATTGCGGTTGCGGATAATTTGCAGAAAGCCTTTATTGACGCAGTTGACTGCGACCGGTTAAGTGCTTTCGGCGGGATTATGGCTTTTAACCGATCTATTGATGGAAAAATGGCGCAAATAATCTTGAAAGAATCGGATTTTGTGGAATGTATTATCGCTTCAGAATATGATGTTGAGGCCAAAG
This sequence comes from Candidatus Omnitrophota bacterium, assembly GCA_043812935.1. Taxonomy (GTDB): domain Bacteria; phylum Omnitrophota; class Gorgyraeia; order Tantalellales; family Tantalellaceae; genus JBDRNE01. The sequence goes on along the minus strand of JBDRLO010000040.1, from coordinate 23,159 downwards.
AGATATTTAGCGTAAAAAAGAACTTACGGCTTTTAAAATTGCCTTTAATTAAAAGTGTTTTAAAAAACGATAAGGATTTTAAAAAAGTTTCCGGCGGCATGCTGGTGCAGGACTCTGACGTAAAAGACACAAAAAGAGCCGATATGCAAGTTGTTACAGAAGCGCAGCCTTCAGAAGAATTGTGGAACGCTTTGATGTTTGGATGGAAGGTTGTTAAATATGTAAAGAGTAACGCAATTGTGTTGTGTAAGGGGACGAAAACCGTGGGTATAGGCGCGGGGCAGATGTCTCGTGTGGATTCGGTCATAATTGCCATGCGTAAAGCTGGGGCAAGAACAAAAGAGGCTATTCTTGCGAGTGATGCGTTTTTCCCGAAAATAGATTCGATCGAAGAGGCATATAAAGCCGGTATTGCCGCTATTATACAGCCTGGCGGATCCATCCGCGATAACGAAGTAATTGACGCGTGCAATAAGTTCAATCTTCCGATGGTTTTTACGGGTGTTAGGCATTTTCGACATTGATGGTATTTGTTGTCCGGTTATTTGGTAATATAGTATGTAGTACATCATATATCGCCTAAAAATCCAAACATTTTTTTACAAGGAGATGATGCCGGTTAGCCGTTTGATTTATAGGAAGCAGGTATGCCTGTTTTCAGTATTCTACATGAGCCGGACAAAATGCATTACTCTATTAAGATAGTTTAGCGACGACCGGTTTTCTTGCCTTTGAAATAAAAACCAACAATATCTTTAAAGTGTTATCAAATAATGAAGAGATGTAAAACTATAAAAATCATCAGGATGTGGATACATTATGAGTAAATATGAAAAAATAATTGCTAAAATGGCTCAGCAAGAATTCAATGGAGAAAAGTAGTTACATGAAGCCTTATAGCCAAATTATTGATTATCTTCAATCTTTTATAAATTATGAAAATATTGGATTTAATGAAATTAAGAACAGTTTATATCTGGAAAAGTTAGTCCAAGTTTTAAAAAAAGCTGAAAATCCTCAAAATAGTTATAGGTCCATTCATGTTGTCGGGACAAAGGGGAAAGGATCCATAAGTACCTTTGTATCCTTTATTCTGCGTGAAGCTGGGTATAAAGTCGGGCTTTTTACTTCGCCGCACTTGGCTTGTGCAAGGGAGAGAATTCAGTTTAACAACAAACTTATAAGTGAATCAGATTTTGAAGATGCGTTTAATAGGCTTCGAGAGTATTTGGGAAAAGAACCTGAAAAAAAATTTACTTTTTTTGAAATATATACACTTGTTGCACTAGTATGGTTCAGTATAAAAAAAGTAGATTTTGCCGTTATTGAAGCCGGGTTAGGCGGGAGATTAGATGCTACTAACATAATAGACGCGAAAATATGCGGCATAAGTTCTATTAGCTACGATCATATGAATGTTTTAGGTGAAACACTCTCTGAAATAGCGGCTGAGAAAGCAGCGGTTATTAAAAAGAACGCGTATTGTGTAACTGTGCCGCAAAAAGAAACAGTTATGGAAATTATACGAAAGAAATGCGCGGAAAATGACGCTGTATTGTCAGTTGTCGGGCAGAATATAAATTATGAAATTAAACGTATAGATCAAACAGGAGCTAGTTTTGATTTTTACGGGAAAAATTCAAATTATAAGAATTGCAGGATAAGTATGCCCGGGGGGTTTCAAGTTTCCAACTGTGCAGTAGCTTTAGGAATATGCGAATATATTATGGGAAGCGCGCAAAACAGTGAAAACCTGTTTAAAAAAGGCCTGGCAGATACGTTTATCCCCGGGAGAATGGAGGTTCTTTCAGAGAAACCTTATATTTTAATAGACGGTGCGCAAAATGCAGATAGCGCGATGAATTTGAAAAAATCTATTGAACAATTTTTTGATTATAATAAATTAATCCTTGTATTGGGCATCTCGAAAGATAAAGATATAGAAGGTATCTGCCGTAATTTGGTATCTGTTGCGGATGAAGTTATTCTTACGCGGGCTTCGGTTTCGCGTGCTGCGGATCCTTTTTTGATAAGAGGGTATATCCGGGGGAAAAGAACCCGTGTAACCGGTAGTGTGAAAGAAGCGCTTGGTCTTGCTTTTAGTTCCGCGGGAAAACATGATATGATATTGGCAACAGGATCTTTTTTTGTTATTAGCGAAGTCCGGAAAATTATTAGATGTGAAAGGATAGATATATAATATGTTTTTTAGAAATAATGAAACAATTGCGGCGATTGCAACTCCTTTGGGTGAAGGAGGTATAAGTATAGTCCGGTTAAGCGGGAATGAATCGCTTAATGTGGCGGACAAGGTTTTCATTCCGTTTAAAAACCAGAAATTATCAAAAGCATTAAGCCATAGTGTTCATTATGGTGTTATCAAAGTGCCTGGGACGGAAGAAATAATTGATGAAGTTTTAGTTATGGTTATGCGGGCTCCGAAAACTTATACGCGCGAAAATGTTGTTGAAATTAATTGTCATGGTGGGATGGTTTCAGCTCAAAGGGTTCTGCAGCTTTGTATAAAACACGGTGCCCGGTTGGCGGAACCGGGAGAATTCACGAAAAGGGCGTTTTTAAATGGTAGAATAGATTTATCACAGGCCGAAGCGGTTTTAGATATTATTCAGGCTGAAACAAATGTGTCTGCTGAAATAGCCGCTCGACAGTTAAGGGGTGAATTTTCAGAGAAAATCCGAAACTTTAGGTGCGCGATACAGGAGGTGCTGGCTTTAACGGAACTTACTATAGATTTTTCACAGGAAGATGTAGAGTTTCCCCAAAAATCCGAAATTACCGCAAAGACAAAGAGAGTATATAGATTGATAACAGATATTTTAAATACTGCGGATAAAGGGATGATTTTTCGCCAAGGGGCAAGTGTGGTCATATGCGGTCGGCCGAATGTTGGTAAATCAAGTTTAATGAATGCTTTACTTAGGCATGAACGTGTAATCGTTGCGCCGTTAGCCGGAACTACGAGAGATATTATAGAAGAATATATAAACATCCGCGGAGTTAAAATCCGGGTATCAGATACAGCCGGAATAATTGAAACTCGAAACAAAGTTGAGAAAGAAGGGATTAAAAGATCTCTTGAGAAATTATCCAAAGCTGATCTTGTAATTTTTCTGTTGGATTATAGCCGGCCGGTGTCTATCCGAGATAAAGAAATTTTTGAAAAAATTAAAAATAAACAGATAGTAATTGCCGTGAATAAAAGCGATTTGCCGCATAAACTAAATATTGTCGAAACGAAAAAATATTTTGGAAATGAAGAAATATTAAGTGTATCTATTTTGAAAAAGAAAGGGTTGGAAGAAATCGAGGATGCGGTTGCGAAGAAGTTGTTTAAGAATAATATGGCAATGCCGGATGGGCCGATGATAACAAATATCCGCCACAAAAATATTCTGGAAAAATGTGCTGAAAGCGTTAAAAGAGCAATCGAGATAGTTGAAGGAAATTATAACGCGGAACTTTTAGCGAGTGATTTGAATGAAGCGGTTTATCAGCTGGGCCTGATTGTCGGCGAAACAGCCGAAGCTGCTGTTCTGGACAGAATATTTTCACAGTTTTGTATCGGAAAATAAATTTGGTTAGCCAGTTGGCCGGTTAGCTGGTTTATTCTATGTTTAATGAAGGAACTAGCAAATGACACAATTTATTATGGAGGCGAAAATGGACAAAGAAAAAATAAAGAAAGCAGTAAAAGATATTTTGGAAGCTATCGGAGAAGATCCCGCGCGTGAGGGATTAAAAAATACTCCTAAAAGAGTCGCGGAAATGTATGAAGAGATTTTAGGCGGTATGAATAGAAACGCGGATGATGATATCGAAGTTTTTTTTGAGAAAGAACATGATGAGATAATTCTGCTCAAAGATATTCCGTTATATTCGGTGTGTGAACATCATATGGTTCCATTTATCGGGAAAGCGCATGTTGCGTATATTCCGGATAATAATCGAATTACCGGTTTAAGTAAAATTGCAAGGGTTGTAGATACATTCGCAAGGCGGTTACAGGTGCAGGAACGGCTTACTACTGAAATAGCGGAAGTTCTTATGCGAAAACTTAAACCGCAGGGTGTACTTGTAATTATTGAAGCGGAGCATCTTTGCATGAGTATGCGGGGCGTGAAGAAACCGGGGATTCTTACTACAACCAGTGCAGTAAGAGGGGTATTTCGTACAAGTCAAAAAACCCGGTCAGAAGCGTTGTCTCTTATTCGCCATTATAGGTAGCAATAGTTTAAAAATTCAGTTCGTAGGGCGGATTTGTTTGATTTTTGTTTATATATATAATATAATTATATCTAAATTTCAGGCAGAGCTGTATTAGTTCTTTGCAGAGGGTGTGCCGCTATAATAAAACAGGGTGATAGGAATGATAAAAAACGGGATTTTTTGGCAGTTTATACATAATAAGGTTGTAATAGCTACTTTCACAGGGTGGTTTGCGGCTCAAATCATAAAAGTAATCAGAGGGGTTGTAAGAGAAAAACGTTTTAATTTCAAATGGTTTGTCGGGACAGGCGGAATGCCGAGTTCGCATGCCGCTGGAGTGACAGCGCTTACAACCAGCGTTGGGTTATATGAAGGTGTCGGGACTGCTCTTTTTTGCGTGACACTCATGTTTTGTATTATAGTTATATGTGACGCGCAGGGAGTCCGCCGATCGGCGGGAAAGCAGGCGGAGATATTAAATACAATAATGGATGACATATATTGGAAAAAAAAGATACAAGAGGATAAATTAAAAGAATTGCTGGGGCATACTCCCATTCAGGTGTTGGCCGGAATATTAATAGGCCTGATTGTAGCGTTTGGTTTATACCTTATTGGAAAGTAAGAAGGACAAATTGGCAGTGAAGAAAAATATAGTCTGGGTAATAATTGTTTTGGTGACGTTTTTAGTTGTTACGGTATCATTTTTTATAATGCGGAAAGTTACTGTTGCTGCATCTCCTGTCGCGGAATATGATAAGGCTACACCAATATATAGACGAGCAGAAAATTTTGTAAGAAATGGAGAATATTATAAAGCTGAAAATGCGTTTTTGGCAGTTGCAAATAATTATCCTGAATCAATTTACGCTGAGAAATCGATAAGAAATCTTATAGAAATATATCGCGAAAATAAAGATTATAAGAGAGTGAGAGATAACTATAAGCGTCTTATAGCGGAGTTTCCCGACATAGCGGACTCAGCGGAAGTAAATGCGATAATTGAAGATTTGAATATTACAATTATATTTTCGCCGGCTATAGCTGAAAATAGCGTTGAATATGAAGTTTTACCAGGGGACACACTTTATAAAATTGCTAAAAATTTTAATACAACGGTTGAGTTGATAAAAAAAACTAACGGGCTTGAAAAAGATTTAATAAGGCCGGGACAAAGGTTAAAGATTATTGTTTCAGAGTTTTCGGTTTTTGTGGATAAATCTGAAAATATGCTTCTTTTGAAAAACATGGATGAAATCATTAAGTCCTATAAGGTTTCTACGGGAAAAAATAACAGTACGCCGGTAGGCATTTTTAGAGTTGAAGAAAAAATGGTACAGCCGGTTTGGTATAAAATCGGATCTGTTGTCGCTCCAGACAGCGAAGAGTATGAGTTGGGTTCCAGATGGATGGGGCTTTCAGTTGAAGGGTATGGGATACATGGGACTTCTGACGAAAGCACTATTGGACAGCAGGTAACTCATGGATGCGTAAGAATGCGGAATGATGATGTTGTCGAATTATTTACTATTATTCCAAGCGGAACAAAGGTAACGATAGTAAACTAGTTTTAATCAGCAAAACAATACAGGGGTAGTGATAAAACATGGCTATTGTACTTGAGTTTGAAAAACCGATAATAGAGCTGGAAAATAAAATTGAAGAGCTAAAAAAGTTCACAAAAGATGAAAAAATTGATTTTTCCAGTGAAATTCAACGGCTTAACGAAAGACTGGAAACCCTAAAAAAAGAGATTTTTCATAAACTGACATCTTGGCAGAAAGTTCAATTGTCGCGTCACCCGGATAGGCCTTATACATTAGATTATATCAATATGATCATGGAAGATTTTATGGAAATCCATGGTGATCGTCATTTTTACGATGATAGGGCGTTAATAACAGGGTTAGCTCGTGTCAACGGCTGTAAAATAGTAATTTTGGGACATCAAAAAGGCCGTGATATGAATGAAAACATGGAACGGAATTTCGGATGTGCGCACCCGGAAGGATACCGAAAAGCCATGAGAGTTATGCGCATGGCGGAAAAGTATAATCTTCCGATAGTGGCTTTTATTGATACTCCTGGTGCTTATCCCGGTATAGGCGCGGAAGAACGGGGCCAGGCTGAAGCCATTGCCTATAACTTAAGAGAAATGGCAGGCCTGAAAGTGCCTATTGTTGTTTTTGTTATTGGCGAAGGAGGTTCAGGCGGAGCTTTGGGTATAGGCGTGGGCGATCGCATTTTTGTTTTAGAAAACGCATATTATTCTGTAATTTCTCCGGAAGGATGCGCGGCAATTCTTTGGCGGGAACGTGCAAAAGCCCCTTCTGCCGCGGAAGCTTTAAAACTTACAGCGCCCGAACTTTTAAAGTTGGGTATTATTGATGGTATAATTAAAGAGCCGTTAGGCGGGGCGCATCGAAATCCGCAAAATGCAGCCGATGAAATTAAAAGCGCGATAATAAAAAATCTTGGAGAACTTTTAGAACTTTCACAAGACGAACTTGTGTCTATGCGATATAAAAAATATCGGGATATAGGTGTCTATAACGAAGGGTGATGATGAGAGTGGTTAGAAACGTGATCCCTACGAATAGCCGGTTATTAAAAAAAATCAGTAAAAAACTGATTAAAAATTTAAAAAAGTCCAAAATTGATGAAGAAATTATTTTTGATATTTACGTAAGTTTGGAAGAAGCTTTGCGTAACGCCATGATCCATGGCAATAAATTGGATATGCGAAAAAAAATTATAGTGGAAGCCGAAATATTAAACGGCCAAATGACAATATGTGTTGAAGATGAAGGAGAAGGTTTTAATTTTTCCTATCTTCCGGATCCAACTCTTGATGAAAATCTTTTGAAAGAAAACGGCCGTGGTGTATATTTAATTAAACATCTGATGGATAGAGTTACTTTTGAAAAAGGCGGCAAGCGAATAGTGATGATAAAATTTTTGGATTGAAAATATTTATAACGTAACGTAAGGAGTAGAATGGATATAAGGATGGAAGAAAAAAGCGGGATATCAATTCTTAGGATGGCTGGTGATATTGATATTAATACAGCTCCGGCTTTAAAAGATTCTTTAGAGGCAGTAATAAAAAATGAGAAAATATACATTCTAATAGACCTAAAAGGGGTGGATTATATTGATAGTTCAGGGCTTGCTACGCTGGTTGAAATTTTGAAGAATTTAAATAGACATGGCGGTAAACTAAAACTTACTAATTTATCTGTTAAAGTTAAAGGCCTTTTTGAGATTACAAAATTAACACAATTATTCGATATTTTAGATAAAGAAGACGAAGCAATGAACTCTTTTGATATGTAATAATAACGTAACCCTAAAAAGAACAGATAATGAAAAATCCTGTCAATGTTATCGGCGTAATAGCGTTTAATTTTGCCAGAAATACGGTTGATGTGTTGTCACTTTTTGTTGACACGCTTTGGTGGGCTATAGTCGGACCGTTTAAAGGTAAATCAGCCGGCCGTCAGAGTATTTTTCATCAAATGGTGTTTGCTGGTGTTCAGTCCGTAGTTATTGTCTTCTTTATTTCTCTTTTTACAGGTATCGTTATTGCAATGCAAAGCGCATATCAGCTTAAACAGCTGGGTGCAGTAATTTATGTCGCTCCAATGGTAAGTATAAGTATGGCTAGGGAACTTGGGCCTGTTTTTGCGGCGCTTGTTGTTACCGGCAGGGTGGGGTCGGCGATAACCGCTGAAATAGGGACTATGCAGGTTTCTGAGCAAATAGAGGCATTAGAAACCATGGCGCTTAACCCTGTGCGGTTTTTAGTGGTTCCGCGGTTTTTGGCGCTGCTTATCATGCTTCCGTGTCTTACTGTGATGAGTGATATTGTTGGCATTCTCGGCGGACTTATCGTCGGAGTGTTTAATCTTCAGCTTAATCCTTACCGGTATGTATCTTTTTCTTTTGATTTCTTAACCTGGAAAGATGTATGGACAGGTTTAGCGAAAAGCGTGGTTTTTTCAATTATTATTTCTATGATAGCCTGTCATGTAGGATTAAACACTCGTGGAGGGGCAGAGGGTGTGGGTAGAGCTACAACTTTGAGTGTTGTAATAAGTTTTATACTTATTGTTATTTTTGATTGTATTTTAACAGGGCTTTTTTATTTCTCCAATGTATAAAAGTATTGGAACAATTTTTATGGGAAAACGAGAAGTTGTAATACAAACCAAAAATCTTGTGAAACAATTTGCCGGACGAAATGTGCTGGACGGTGTAAATCTTGAAATATATCGAGGGGAAACCTTTGTTGTGATGGGGGGATCCGGGTGCGGGAAAAGCACACTTTTAAGACATATGATAGGGACGCTTAAAGCTGATTCCGGCAGAGTTTTTTTGCTTGGAGAAGATATAACCGATCTTTTCGGCGATGATTTGGATAATGTTCGTAAAAAAATAGGTATGTCATTTCAGTCCTCGGCTTTATTTGATTCCATGACCGTTGCGGAGAATGTTGCATTAGGATTGAAAGAGCATACGAAACTTCAGAAAAGCGTTATTGATATTATTGTCAGGATGAAATTGGAACTTGTCGGTCTTCGCGGGTTTGAAGATCTTATGCCCAGTGAACTTTCCGGAGGTATGCGTAAAAGAGTCGGGCTTGCGCGGGCAATAGCAATGGATCCCCAGATTATTTTTTATGATGAACCTACATCAGGGTTAGATCCCATAGTAGCCGCAGTGATTGATAAGCTTATTATAGATCTTTCCAAAAAACTTTCAATTACAAGTGTTGTTGTTACGCATGATATGAAGAGCGCTATGTCCATTGCAGACAGGGTTGCGATGCTGTATGACGGAAAGATATTGGAAATTGGTACTCCGGTTCAAATTAAAAAATCGGAAAATCCAGTAATTCGTCAGTTTATAACCGGCAGTCACGATGGCCCGATACGTTTTTTTCAGCAAAGAGATGATTATTTGGAACATTTAATAAGGTAAACCAGCGCATTAGAGGTAGTGAGTATTATTAAAAAAAGGGAGAATTATATGAAATTTTCTAATGAAATTAAGGCTGGATTAGTTATAATTGTAGCGATTGCTATTGGAGTAATCTTTTATGTAAAGACAGCTAATTTTAATACAAGAACTTATGATGTTAAAACATCTTTCAAATATGCCGGGGATCTTAAACCTAACGCTGTTGTAAAACTTTCAGGGATAGAAGTCGGAAGGTTAAAAAGGGCGGAGTTCAGCTATACTCCGGAAACAACTGTGGTTTGCACGCTTGAAATCGCCTCTGGTACAAAAATACGTAAAGATTCAATTGCGTACATTGGGACAGCTGGATTTGTTGGTGACGCGTATCTCGGATTAACGCCGGGACTTTCAAATGAGTTTTGCAAAAACAACGATGTTATTCAAAGTGAAGACCCCATACAGATGCGTCTTTTGATGAAAAAAGCCGATGCTATTGCTAATAATCTTGATCAGATTTTAGTAGAAGTGAAGGATATTGTAACTGACAACAGGCAAGGGTTGAATAACATAGTTGGGAATCTTGAAGCTACTACTGCAAATTTTAAAGAGTTTAGCGAAGATGTAAAAACACATCCATGGAAACTTTTATTTAAAGGCGAATAAATTTATCCCGGACAAATATTAATATGTTAAAACGTTTTAACAAGGCGAAAATAGAATATGTATGCTTAATAACATTTATAGCAGGGCTTTTGTTATGTATGTCTTATTTTCGGACGTTTGATGACTTTGAATACAGCATGCTTGATTTTAGGTACAGGTTACGGCCTTTGCAAAAAGTTAATGAGGATATCGTTGTAATTGAAATAGATGATAGTTCGATAAAAAAATTGGGAAGATGGCCTTTTATTCGTAACTATCACGCGCTTTTAGTAAAAATTTTAGGTGTTTCCGGAGCAAATACAATTGTTTTTGATGTATTTTTCAGCGAAGACAAGAAGGAAGATGAAGAATTAGCGAAAGCCGTAAAAAACGCGGGGATAGTATATTTACCTTATATCTTTGATCTGGAAAAAGGCGGTTTTGAAAATGAGAAAATTTTTGCCGTAGGATATGTCGCTCCTTTGGTTGAAATCCTGAAAAAAAAATGCTAAAGGCACTGGCTTTATAAATTTAGTTCAGGATTCTGACGGTAAAATTCGTAATATACTTCCATATATTAAATATGAGGGAAAGAATTATCCCCAGTTGGCCGTACTTGCCGCGATTAATGACCTTGGATATCGTTTTGATCAGATTGAGATTGTTTCCGGAAAAAGAATGATAGTCGCTGATGATTTTGTTATTCCGTTAAATGAAGATTCATCCATGATTATTAATTATCCTTCAAAGTGGGAAAAATCCTTTAAGCGGTATTCTTATGTGCAAATTCTACAGTCATATTTAGCTGAAGTTACAGGCCAGAAACCGGAAGTAAATTTAGACGATTTCAAGGGCAAAAAGTGTTTTATCGGGTTAACGGCAAGTACTGTTCCGGATACAAATCCGTCGCCTATGCAGACTCTTTATCCTGGGGTTGGCATTAACGCCAGCGTGTATAACAGTATTGCCGGTCATAATTTTTTGAAACGTTTAAATAGATGGTGGAATCTTGCGGTTCTCATTCTTTTATGGGGATGCACGGCCTATATTACCGGACGGGTTCGTAAACGGTTTGGAGTATTATCTATTTTTTTTATTATAGCGGGCTATATTGTAATCGCTATGGCACTTTTTTATCCGTTTGGAATATGGGTAGATGTTTTTTTTCCTTTAATTAGCGTGGTTGTGATTTATGTTATATTTACTTTTAAAAAATACGTAACTGAAATCCAAAAGCGGGAATTAATAGAAAAAGAACTTAATATCGCGAAAGATATTCAGAGAAGCTTTTTGCCTAAAGAGATTCCGGTGATTACAGGGATGGATATAGATGTTGAAATGGCGACAGCACGTCAGGTAGGCGGAGATTTATATGATATTGTGCCGCTTAAAGACAATAAAGTTGGAATTATGATAGGCGATGTATCGGGTAAAGGAGTTCCCGCGGCTCTTTATATGGCAAGAGTTGTAAGCGTGTTTAAAACTTTTATCAGAGATATTTCAGCCGGAGAAATTTTAAAAAATGTCAACGAACGCCTTATTTCTGAAAACAGCGGGAATAATCTTTTTGTAACATTGACGTATATGATTTTTGATGTTGTTGCCGGCAGCGTTACTTATGCTGTTGGGGGACACTTGCCTGCCATTCTTGTGGAACCTGACGGAAATGTTGAACTGCTTAATACAAAAGAGGGGATGCCTCTGGGGCTGATGAAGGGGAATTTCTCTGAAAACACTAAAAAATATAAAAAAGGAAGTATGTTTCTTTTATATACTGACGGCATAACAGAAGCTATGAACACAAGAGAAGAGATGTTTGGGCAGGAACGAATACTTGATTTGGTTAAAAATTTAAAAAATTGCAATTCCAGACAGGTTGTTGCGGCATTACATAAAGCTGTCGCAGATTTTACCGGTAAAGCTGCTCAGCATGATGATATTACAGTTATAGTGGTATGTACTTAGTGTGTGTGGTAAAACAGATTGCGGCCTGTGTTGAACTCGCGGGCCGCATTTTTACAAAGATATCATGAATTTTAAAAGGAAGGGAAAACATGGAACTTAAACTAAAAAAACTTAAGAATTTTTCGCCGCGAAAAGGACCGCTTTTGCTTATAATAATGGATGGGGTAGGTATCGGCAGACAGGATGAATCCAATGCGGTTTATATGGCTAAAACCCCATGTTTGGATAAATTGTTTAAGAGTAAATTGTTCACAACTCTAGCCGCGCATGGAACTGCCGTAGGATTACCGTCGGATGATGATATGGGAAATAGTGAAGTAGGGCATAATGCGCTTGGTGCCGGGAGAGTTTTTGCGCAAGGCGCCAAGAGAGTTGATAGTGCTATTTCGGACGGATCTATTTTTCAGAATAAAAACTGGAAAAGTCTTGTTGAACAGGTAAAAAAATCCAACGGAACTTTTCATTTTATAGGGCTTTTATCCGATGGAAACGTGCATTCTCATATAGATCAGTTATTTGCCATGATTAACCGTCTTGCAGCAGAAGGAGTTAAACGTGTGCGTATTCATGTTCTTTTGGATGGGCGTGATGTGGGAGAAAAATCAGCTTTGTTATATATTGAACAAACTGAAAAATTGTTGTCAAAAATATCTTCAGAGAAAACCTATGATTATCGTATAGCATCGGGCGGCGGGCGAATGGTTACAACAATGGATCGTTATAATGCTGACTGGGATGTTGTTAAACGCGGTTGGGACGCGCATGTTCTTGGTAAAGCGCGTCAATTTTTATCAGCAAAAGAGGCAATAGAAACATATTATAAAGAGGATCCCGTAATAACAGATCAGTATTTAAACCCCTTTGTGGTTGCGGAAAATTCAAAACCAGTCGGCTGTATCGAAGATGGAGATTCTGTTGTATTTTTTAATTTCAGAGGGGATAGGGCAATAGAAATTTCACGCGCGTTTGAAGAAAAAAACTTTACAGAATTTAATAGAGAAAGAGTTCCGGATGTGTTTTTTGCCGGAATGATGGAATATGACGGGGATTTGCATATACCTAAATATTATCTTGTTGATCCGCCGGAAATAGACAGAACAGTCAGTGAATATTTATGCGCAGAAGGTGTAAAAATGTTTGCGATTTCTGAAACGCAGAAGTTTGGGCATGTAACCTATTTTTGGAACGGAAACAAATCCGGATATATTTCAAAAGAACTTGAAGAATACGTTGAAATCCCTTCTGATAAAATACAGTTTGATAAAGCTCCTAAAATGAAAGCGCTAGAAATCGCGGAGAAAACCATTGAACTTCTAAAAAGCGGTCGTTTTGCTTTTGGACGGCTCAACCTTGCTAATGGAGATATGGTAGGGCATACTGCGGTTGTCCCGGCGGTTATAACAGCCATGGAAACAGTTGATGGTTGTGTGCAGAGCCTTTTAGACGTTGTGAAACAAATAGGCGGAATAGCTTTGATTACCGCTGATCATGGCAACTCCGACGAAATGTTTACGGTGGTTAATGGTAAGAAAGTGCCGAAAACAGCGCATACACTAAATCCTGTGCCGTTTATTATTTATGATCCCCAGTATAATGGTGAATACGAAATGGCAAATTTACCTAAACGGGGCTTGTCTAATGTAGCGGGTACAATTTTAAACTTACTAGGGTTTGAAAACGTTGAAGATTACGATCCGTCGTTGATAGAATTTAAATAGGTGGTTAGGATGTTAGTTAGCTCTAAGGATGTGTTACACGAAACATGCCGCATGTTTCACGTTTGTTTATTGTCATCCCGGCCGAATATAAAAAAGTCATCCTTGACGTATTTTCTCATTGTCATCCCGGACTTGATCCGGGATCTCAAAACATAAAAAAGCCAGAAATAATCTGATGCAGAACAATAATAAAAACATAGTATATCTAACCGGAGCAGGGTTTAGTCACGCTATTACTCCAAATAATAGCGCGCCTTTAACTAAAAAACTGGGCGAAGAGCTAGGTCAAATATTCCCAAAGGACTTAAAACAGAAATTAAACTTTTCTCCGGAAAATATTGAATTATTTTTAACAAAAATAGACATGAGACTACTAGAGAAGCCAGAAGATTATGAGTTGATCAGTTATCGCAAAAAAGTAACTGATCAAATCTTGGGAATATTTAGTTTATCTAAATTATGTGAACCTTGGGATGGAAATGGGGCTGTTAAAATATCTGATACTGCCGATAACTTAACGAAACTTTTGTTTAAAGAGAACGATAGAATAATAACCCTGAATTATGATTGTTATCTTGAAAATGTGTTATGGGAAAAGGGAAAATGGCGCCCAGACGGCGGTTATGAATGTGATGCCTGGCAAAAGTATCCTCTGAAGGACAACCCTATGAATATCAGAATATTGAAATTACATGGTTCCATTAATTTTGTTTTATGTACGGAAGAGTGTACTGGAATAAGCTCGGTTGACTATGAAATTAACCCGCAAGGTAAAAAAGAACAATTTGCGGTATCTTGTAAACATAAAGACATAATCGGAAGAGAAGCGTGTAAGAACAAAATAGGATATGTTGTTGCTCCTTCGTATATAAAACAGCTTGAGTATCAAAACATGCTTAATTTTTGGAGAAACGCTGTACATAAACTGATAAAAGCGGATGTTTTTGTTATTATGGGAGTAAGCTTAAGGCCTGAAGATTATTTGTTGCGGGTATTGATATCTATGCTTAATAAAAAAGCAAAAGTTATCATTATTGATCCAAATGCGTGTAAAGTAAAAGACAACTTATGGGGGTTTATCCAAAATCGTTCTCAACCCATTGAAAAGATAAAAAAGGAAATTGAAAATATAACAGAAGAAGACGCGGATAAAATATATCGATAAGAGTTATAGATGGCAGACCCTATGAAAAAAGGAATCTTACGATGGAGATGCCGGATCAAGTCCGGCATGACAAAGAAGCGAGGAACATTTCTTTTTATGGTTAGAAATAAAATCTTTTAAATTGAATTGAATTAAGTAAAATAAGTCCGCCTTCGCCGAACTATTGCGAGAGCTTATCTGGCTTCGGCGAGACAACCTTCGCTGAAAGCGAAGGTTGGTGGAGCTGAGGGGGATCGAACCCCTGACCTCATGCATGCCATGCACGCGCTCTCCCAGCTGAGCTACAGCCCCACAATATAAAGTGTTTCGTCCAACTATAACACAAGTGAAAAAACACTGTCAACAGTTTTTAGCTTGACTATTAACCGTATCAATAATAAAATTGGTTGCATCTTTAAAGAACGCCGGAGTGGTGAAACTGGCAGACGCGCTGGACTCAAAATCCAGTGGGGCTTAACCCCCGTGTGGGTTCGACTCCCACCTCCGGCACCAAAATTTCAGCCCGATAATTATTCAAAAAATTTTTTTTTACTTTTTTCTATTGACAAACACGTATATTGAAAATATACTTTTTACAGCTAAGACGCGTAGCTTAGCGCCTTGTATTATTATTCTTTAACAAGGGGGGGTTTTTACTCTGTTTTATTTTTTAAAACCTCTAATTTAAAAAATGGAGTTAAAATGAAAGAAATCAAAAAAGAGTCGTTTGGACCGCACCGTATTCTAGAATTAAATGAGTTCAACGGGGATAAGTTAAAGGATTATAGTTTAATATTTAGTATTCTGCAGGACCTTCCGGAAAAGATTGGAATGACGAAAATTACCCAGCCCTATGTTTTTCCGTATTCGGGCTTGGTTCCGGAAGATAAGGGGATTACCGGAACCGTGATTA
This sequence comes from Candidatus Omnitrophota bacterium, assembly GCA_043812935.1. Lineage (GTDB taxonomy): Bacteria > Omnitrophota > Gorgyraeia > Tantalellales > Tantalellaceae > JBDRNE01. The sequence goes on along the minus strand of JBDRLO010000040.1, from coordinate 7,588 downwards.
TCGCGGAAAGCCACATTTCAATACATACCTTTCAGGAAAAAGACTACTGTTTTGTAGACGTGTTTTCCTGTAAGAATTTTGATGTTGAATTTGCGGCGGAATATCTGATAGAAGCCTTTGAATCAAAAAAATATGAACGCTATGTAATCAATAGAGGCAAAGATTTTGCGCGAAGCGTGCAAATGGCTAATGTAGCGGCTATATGAACTGAAATTGATACTAATGAAACAATATGGTTATTTTACCGGGCCGGATGGATTCTGCTCAGAAATTAAGAATGCAAAGATAGTGATTCTTCCGGTGCCGTATGACAAAACAAGTACCTGGATAAAGGGGGCCGATAAGGGCCCCCTTGCTCTTATTGAGGCTTCCTCTGCGCTTGAGTTATATGACATTGAAACGGATTTTGAAGTTTATAAGAAAGGTATTTATACTTGCCCGCCTGTAAGTGTTGATGATTTGCCTGAAAAAATGGTCGAAGAAATTAAAGATGAAGTATTGAAACTTTTAGGTATGGATAAGTTTGTAGTTATTTTAGGTGGAGAACATTCCGTAAGTATTGGATCTGTCAGCGCGCATAATAACAAATATAAAAATCTTTCAGTATTGCAATTAGACGCGCATTCGGATCTTAGAGAACAATATGAGGGAACGAGATATAATCATGCCTGCGTTGGCGCGCGGATAAAAGAAATGTGTCCTCTTGTACAAGTTGGAATACGTAGTATGTGTGTTGATGAAAAAGACAGTTTGATTACAGGGGATGTATTTCCGGCTGAAAAAATAATTGAAAATGATAACTGGATAAATAAAGTTAATCAAAGATTGTCTGATAATGTATATGTCACAATAGACGTGGATGTTTTTGATTCTTCAATTATGCCGGCGACAGGAACTCCGGAACCCGGCGGGCTTAATTGGTATCAGATAATAAAATTATTAAAAAACTTAACGGAACATAAAAACATAGTAGGTTTTGATATTGTAGAACTTTGTCCTATTAAACAAAATAAGGCGCCTGATTTTTTAGCTGCGAAACTATGTTATAAGTTTTTAAGTTACATTTTTAAAACAAAATAAAAAAGGTAAATGAATGGAAAAATATAATTTTAAAAAAATTGAAAAAAAATGGCAAAAAAAATGGGAGAAATCAGGGCTTTTTAAAGTAGATACTTCAAACTCGGATGCTAAGTATTATTGCCTTATGATGTTTCCATATCCTTCCGCGGCATTACATGTCGGACATGGACGGAACTATATTATCGGCGATGTTGTTGCAAGGTATAAAATGATGAAAGACGTTAAGGTTTTAACTCCGATGGGATGGGATGCGTTCGGGCTTCCGGCAGAAAACGCCGCGATTAAAAACGGCATTCATCCGAAGAAATCTACTTTGAATAATATTGCCATGATGAAAAAACAGCTTGCTTCATGGGGTGTGCAATATGATTGGGCAAGAGAAATTACATCATGCATGCCGGATTATTATAAATGGACACAATGGATATTTCTTAAGCTTTTTGAAAAGGGATTGGCGTATCGGAAAAAGGCATTTGTTAACTGGTGTCCTTCATGCAATACGGTTTTAGCGAATGAACAAGTGATAGACGGATCTTGTGAAAGGTGCGATTCACTGGTAGAACAAAAAGAGCTTAAGCAATGGTTTTTTAAAATTACCGATTATGCTGAACGGCTTTTGAATGACCTTGAAAAATTACCTGAATGGCCGGAAAAAGTGAAAACAATGCAAAATAATTGGATAGGCCGTTCCACGGGGGTTAATATAGATTTTCCGTTAGAAGGATCAGAATTAAAACTTACTTGTTTTACCACTAGAGTAGATACTATTTATGGATGTACATATATGGTTTTGGCTGCGGAACATCCCATGATAGATAAGATTTTAAAAGATAATCCGGAAAAAGAAAAAATTCAGAATTTTGTAAAAAAAATCCGCATGGAATCTAAAATAGAGAGGGTGCAGCAAGGTAGTGAAAAGAAAGGAATATTTACAGGCCTGTATGTAACGAATCTGATAAACGGACGTAAAATACCGCTATGGATAGCAGACTATGTTCTTATGGATTATGGTACAGGAGCAGTTATGGCAGTTCCCGCGCATGACCAAAGAGACTTTGAGTTTGCTAAAAAGTATGGTTTGCCGGTGGAAGTTGTTATTGATAATCCGGATTGTCCGTTGTCTGTTGATACTATAAAACAAGCCTATGAGGATGAGGGCATTCTTATAAATTCAGCTCAGTTTGACGATGTAAAAAATGTTGAAGCAATAGAAAAAATAGCGGATTATATGGAAAAAGAAAATATTGGAAAAAGAACTGTTCACTATAAACTTAGAGATTGGCTTATTTCACGTCAAAGGTATTGGGGCGCTCCTATCCCGATAGTTTATTGTGATAAATGCGGACCGTGTCCGGTCCCGGAAAAAGATTTACCTGTGATACTTCCGGAAGATGTTGAATTTCGCCCCACCGGGGAATCGCCTCTAAAAAACGTGGAAGCTTTTGTGAAAACAAATTGTCCGTTATGCGGCGCGTCTGCAAAACGTGAAATAGATACAATGGATACGTTTGTGGATTCGAGTTGGTATTTTTTGAGGTATATTTCGCCGCATTTAAACGAGAGAGCCTTTGATAAAGGCCAGGTTGATGAATGGCTTCCTGTGGATCAGTATATCGGCGGAGTAGAACATGCGATATTGCATTTATTGTATTCTCGTTTTATTACGAAAGTTTTGTTTGATTTGGACTATATAAGTTTTGATGAGCCGTTCAAACGGCTTTTTACACAGGGCATGATAGTCAAAGACGGCGCTAAAATGTCAAAGTCTAAAGGGAATGTTGTTAGTCCTGATGCTTTAATCGAAAAATACGGTGCAGATACCGTGCGTTTGTATACGCTTTTTATCGGGCCGCCGGAAAAAGACGCGGAATGGTCAGACAGGGGAGTTGAGGGGGCATACAGGTTTTTGAAAAGAATATGGTCTCTTTTGGATGTGCTGAAAAAAACTTCAGATAATATCGGAAATCCTGATATGCAGAAAAGTGTTATTCGGAAGATGCATCAAACGATTAAAAAAGTTACGGAAGATATTGATGAAGCTTTTCATTTTAATACTGCTATCAGCGCGGTAATGGAACTGGTAAATTTAATATACAGCGGGTTGAACGAAAATGGTAAAGATTGTTATTCAAAAGGATGTGTTCGGGAAATTTTGAATAATATATGTCTTTTGCTTGGCCCTTTTGTTCCGCATCTTATGGAAGAAATTAGGGAGCAAATTGGAGAAAAGAAAAGTATTTTTATGTCGAATTGGCCTGTTTTTTGTGAAGATTTGTTGCAAGCTGACACAGTTGTTCTTCCTATTCAAATTAATGGTAAACTACGCTGTACTGTTAAAGTTTTCCGGAACTTGGAAAAAGAGAAGATTGAAGAGATTGTATTAAAAGATCCCAAAATTACAAATTGGATAAAAGATAAAAAAATTCGCAAATGGATTATTCTTCCTGACAAATTGGTCAATATTGTAATATAATAGCGGTATTAGAATTATTCACACATTTGATAATATAATAAAGGCGAAACAATGAAATTAATTTTTCAAAGTGCCGGAAAAAATGTTTTTGCGGGTTTTTTAATGGTAGGAATACTAACGAGCTTTTTTTATAATGAGTTATCTTATTCCGACTCCGAGGATTTAGCTTTAGCGCACTCGCCGAATTATACTTCAAACATTCACATTGCCGTTGTTGAAAAATTTCCACTGCCGCAAGGATATCATGAAGGGCTTCTTTGGCATGATAACAGAATTTGGGTTAGTAACGGTAAAGGCGGAAATATCTGGATTGTTAATCCTGAGGATGGAGCTATTGATAACGAAATAAAAACTATCGGCAGTTTCACAGAAGCGGTTGTTTCCACCGGCAGAGGTATTTTTCGGGTAACGGACTGGGATGATAAAAAAATATACAGTGTAAAAATTGAAAACAATAAAATGGAAGAGAGAGGTGCGGTAAATATTGAAAACGCAAGGCCTGCCGGGATGGTATCAATTAAAGACAAAATTTACGTTATAACCTGGGAAAGAGGGCTTGGGACAAAGTATTTTCTTTTAGAATTTGATGAGAAGAACAATATACTTCGAAAAATACAAATAAAGCGAATACATGAACCGGCGCATCTTGCATGGGATGGTAATAATTTATGGATTACAAGCTGGTTTAACGGATTTGTTTATAAAATAGATATTGAAACTTTAGAAATATTAGGGTCATTTAAAGCCCCGGTTTCGGATACTACCGGAATTACATGGGATGGCGATTTTTTTTGGATTACCGGAACAAATTCAAATTTATATAAATTAAAAGTGGAATGAAATTAATGCTGTCAAAAAGAGTCGAATAGGCTCTTTTTTTAACAGGCCTTATTGCTTTTTAATCAAAAAAAATTGCTTAAAATTCAATAATCTGTCATGAATATAAGGATTTTTCAAGTATGAAGCATGATTTTTATGAAAGATTTACAATTTTAGTTTTACTGATATTTCTTTTTACGGGAGCCGTAATTTTATTTTTCAGAGATAAAGCGCCTTGTCCGGAAATAACAATTGAAAAAAACGGATTTGAAGAAATAGTTACTCTTAAACAGATCCAAAAACGAAATATAGAAAACAGGAAAATTAATATAAATGAAGCTCAAATTGATGAGCTTACTGTTATTCCGTATATTGGAAATGTTATTGCTTCCCGGATTTTGGATTATAGAAAATTTCATGGAGATTTTAGAACAAAGGAAGAGCTTTTGTGCGTAGAAGGTATAGGGAAAAACAAATTAGAAAAAATGAAAGAATATATAAAATTGCGATAAGACGAAACTGACATGAAAAGACTTTTGGCTATATTTGTAATATTTTTCATTATAGGCATCCTTTTATGCGGTACCGTACTATGGATGCCCAGAGAAGCGTTTTTAATAACAGGCATACTGTTAGCCGTATTGATTATATTATCGGTTGTATTTATTAAAAGGCCCGTTTTGTTTTATATATTTGTCTGTTTATTCTTTTTTGTTTTTGGAGTTTTCAATTATTTAAGATTCCTTCCAAAGCCAAATGATATTGGAAAGTTAACATCAACCGTCCCAGCGCGTGTTTTGGTTTATGGGCGCGTTTCTGATAACCCTGAAAACAGAACCGGACCGTATAAAAAATATTCGATTTTTTCGTTAAAAGCTGAGAAAATTCGTATTAACGGACACGAAATTCCTGTAAGCGGCAAAATATACGTTAAGAACTTTAAAAAGAATTCTCAAGTATATTTTGGTGAAAAAATAATTGTAAGTGGAAAATTAATGGAAATAGATGTAAAGAAAAATGAATATTGCTTTGATTATAGGACATACTTAATGCGTAAAGGGATTCAAGCGTTTATGTCTGTTTCGGAAAAAGATATATGTATTAAGGCTAAATCAAAAAATAGTATTTTATTGGATGTTCGGCGTTATTTAGCTAAAATCAGATTAAAAGGCGAAGATGTTATAAAAAAGTATTGTTCAAAAGATGCCGCTGCGGTTATACAGGCAGCTGTTTTTGGAATTCGTTCAAATTTAGGACCGGATATAACGGATATTTTCGTTAAAACAGGGACTATGCATATCCTTGCTATCAGCGGGCTTCATCTAGCCATATTTTCTGTGATTTTAATCTGGTTTTTGAAGATTATCAGATGCTCGAAGCCGGCAAGATTTATTTTAACAATAATTGTTTTAGGACTATTTACTTTATTGACAGGTCCGAAGGTGTCCTGTATGCGGGCATTTCTTATGATATCGTTTGTTTTTCTGAATTCATTGGTACAACGGGAGCCGGATATCTTAACTTCACTAATGCTGTCAGCGTTTATAATACTTTTCTTTCAGCCTGGAGAAATATTCCAGCTGGGCTTTATTTTATCCTATATATCTGTTTTTGCTTTAGTTTTTTTGACCCCGGTTTTTGATAAATTTTTTAACACACAAGGAAATACGTTATATGAAAAATCCGGATATTTGAAGCAGTTTAAAAAATATAATGTTAAATCAATATCTGTAACTTTGGCAGTATGGATAGCAATTATGCCTATAATAGCTTTTAATTTTCAGATAATTACTCCCGTGGTTGTTGTGGCAAATATTTTTGCCATACCACTACTTTTTATCGTAATAATATTGAGTTTTGCTTTTTTTCTATCCCTGAGTTCTCCAATTTTTATACCGGTTGCTAAAGCTGTTTCGGGTGGATTAAACTTGATAGTCCCTTTTTTTATAAAGATTCTTCACAAAACATCAGAAATTCCTTTTGCTTTTATCAATACAGCGGCGCCTGACCTAAAATCGATTATATTTTTTTATTGCGGATTAATAGGAATATTTATTTGGTTTATATTAAAAAAACGGAAAAATATCGCGTTAATACTAATCCTTTTTACTGCAAATTTTTTTTTATGGCAGGAGGTTTTGCATGATAATTTCGGTATATTTAGTTGTACGTTTTTTGATGTTGGCAAAGCTGATGCCGCTTTATTGGAGTTTGAAGACGGCAGATGTATGCTAATAGACTGTGGAAACGGTGATGGTGTCACCAGGAATGATGATGGACGCAACATAATAGCACCATATCTTCGGCAGAGACGAATAAAAAAAATCGATTGTATTTTAATTACACATTTGCATCAGGATCACATTGGCGGGTTATTATTTTTATTGAAAAATTTTAAAATAGGAACAATTATTGTTAATGCAAATTCTGAAAAATATACCTCAGAAAATACATATTGCAGCAGATGTTTTGAAACTGCAAAAAAGAATAAAATTAAGTGTTTAACAACAGAAAAAGGCGACAGAATAAAAGGGTTTTCCGGTGTGGACTTAAAAGTTTTAAGCCCGGACAAAAATTATAAGTATACGAACGAAAATGATAAATCGATAGTTTTAAGAGCAGAGACTAAAGAAGGAAACAGTATTTTGTTTTGTGCGGACATAAGTTCGGAAGTTATGAAAAATATGCTGGATAGCGATGTATTTTTAAAGTCAGATATTATAAAAATGCCTCATCATGGCAAGAGTCTAGGAGATAAGAAAGTTGTAGAAGACTTTATGAAAAGCATCGAATGTAAAACTGCGATTATTACTAATAAAGCCGGTGATATGGACAAAGCTATTAGAACTTTGTTGAAATATTATAAAATTAATGCACATGTTACTGGAGAAACAGGTGCAGTAACAGTAATGGAAATAGGAGAAAGGGTTAAGGTTCAAAACTTTTGTGTTTTATCGTAATAATAAAAAATTAATTGAGGAATTGACAATATTTATTTATTAATTAAAATAGAAAAATGTGTAGGAATAATGAGGGAAAAGCTCTTTTGTTAGAGTATAAAATAGCCAGTTCTTTTATTATTGAATCCTTTTTTATTTATGTTACAATAAATATATTGTAATACAGATAACTTTTGGTAATATAACATAATTATCATTATATGTAAGGAGAAAAAATGAATCGTTTATCTAAGGTTTTTATTCTGTTGATGATTTT
>JBDRLO010000039.1:0-40936 GCA_043812935.1 Candidatus Omnitrophota bacterium | reverse complement strand
ATCTTGTATGGTTTTTTCATTAAATTCGACTATACTGCCATCATAAAAAACTGCAAGTTTATTAATCGTGAAGCCCAATTCATCAATACCGCTTGCGTCTTCATTAAGCTGCATATTTGCTCCAACTTTATCTACAATCATATCCGTTTTATCTCTTAAGAGTTCAACTATGCGATCATCATATTTTTCGCCGGGTAAAAACACATCCAGATCTGCCACATATCTGCCGTTGTACCAAAGCGCCCGGACAAATCCGCCCATAAACCCAACTTTTTTCATGGCATCCTCTATTGCCTGATCTTCTCCAGGAAACTCTTTCTTCAATTCTTGTTCTATCTCTTTTAATGCCTGCCAGGCCAAAAGAACTTCTCCGGACAACAGCTTTCTCGTGCTATACGCTTGGTCAAGTGTCCCAAAAGTAAATATATTTTCTTCGGCTGCTGCAATATCTCTTCGGCCCTTCCAGCGATCTTCTTTAGCCAAAGTCCATACCGGCTTGTCACGCATAACGTCTGGTTTTTCCAACTGTTCAAAATCAGTAATTTTGACATTTCCGGTTCCATGAAACAATTGTTCGGCCAAATAACCCACTATATGATAATGCGCGTAGCCAGCGATTGCTTCATGTATAAGAACACCAATTACATCGTTTTCATCCGCTGCCGCATCAGCATTGATAAAAATTCCCCGGCCTCCGGCATGGCCCTTGAAACCTTTCACACCACTTAGCAGCATTAACTGAGGCACTTCAGATAAACCTAAAGCAACTTTTTCCAGTTCCTCGGATGCTTTTATACGTCCTAAGTCCTTTAATTCCAAAGCTTTACTTTCAAAAAACGCTATTGCCTTTTTCTTTGCGGAAGGATAAACTTTCTCCAAAGGCTCGTAACTGCCTTTTCTGCCTTTCATTACATCTTCGATAACAGGGTCAATAAACATATCCTGCGCGTTTTCTATAATTAACGCAATGTCTATTTCCAGCGGGCTTTGTTCCGGCCTGGCGCCTTCTCTAAGCTTGAAAAGTACTTTATCTTTGTCTTTAATTATTATTTCGCAGCCGTCAGGCTTGAGCTTTTGCCATTCTGTTAAAATCCTTTTCAATTCAACATCTGAATAAAATGCTTCAACCCCGCTTTTACCCCATACTTCCACGGCAAGTTCGGTTGCCATGCTTGCCACCTGCATCATTGAAGTTTTCGCTATAACAGAGGTTAACATACGCTGAACATCCGTTGTCTGGCCGGCTAAAATATCAAAATACGGATTTTCATACCCGTCTTTCATAACAAATTTCGGCATTATGGATACATACGAAATCCCGGCTTTTTTAAAAAGTTCGCACAAATTTTCCGTATGAAAACCACCCGTCATAAGAACACTCGTTTCAAGATTGCCTTCTGCCGAGACAAAACGCAGATTCTCCAAAAACACCTCGTCTCTTTCAAAAGAATACTCATAAAACTTTGTTATCTGTTCGCGGTAATCATCAAGCTTTGAAATGTTTGAATCCGGACGCGTATCAATCTTGTATAACGGCGCTTCGTTATCTATGAATTCCTGATATTCCTTTATCTCAAAAGACCTTTTATTGCTCAAATAATAGCTATAATCCACTTTCGTAAGCAGTACATTAAAAATGTTTCTCATTAAAACAAGATTCCGCGAAAGCACATTTAGCAAACGTTGAATATTGTTGCGGTATAACGGCTCCTTTATTTCGCTTTCAAGCCTGTCAAGTTCTTCCATAACTTTTGAACGGTCAACCGCTTCATAAAATGATACATACATTATGTATTCGGAAAGCGCAGGAAAACGTTTAATGTCAAGATTGATCTGACGGGCTTTTTTAAGCAAAAAACTATAGAATGATTTACGCGATAATTTTTTCGTTTTAAAATCAACCGTTCTTAAGACAAGTTCATGTATATCATTTTTAGAAAGTTTATTTCTAAGTTCATCCAACACCATGCTTCTTTCTAAATTGGCCCTTTTAAAATCAATGTCGTTTTCCGTTTCCATTGCCTGAAACAGCAAATAGATATTAGAAAAATTTTTAACTTCTATATTTTTTTCCCTGGCTTTTCCGATTAGAAATTCCAGATAATCCCGGAAGTCCATGTTCCCGGATTTGTAGGCATTATATGCCATGTCGATTTTTAAAAGTTCCTGAGAATAAATGCCGCGTTTAAGATTGTTTAATATGTACGACAAAACTTTCAAGAACCCATCTACCTGATCTTTGTACTTCAGGGAATCGCGATAAACCTGCAGGTTCTTCAAATATAAATCTTTATCTTCCACTCCCCATAAAGTAACTTTTTCCGGATTATTAATAGCGTAAAACTCTGCGCCATTGATCTCGCCCTTTTTTACGAAATAATCCGCGACTTCACGCCGGATATCTTTACCCGTAATTGAAGTAAATGCTCTAAGGTCATACTCCTTAACTCCACCCTCAAGATTAACAATACTTAGACCGTACTCTTTATTCAAATAATCCAGAATGTCTGCTATCTTATGCTGCGCAAAATAGTTACAATGCGCGTCCTGCAAATGTATAACAAATTTATTAGATTCACCTTGGTAAGAATATAGAATTTCCCCTAAATGAGCAGGGATACTAAATGTTCCAACATCAAGCTGGGCATATTTGCCGCCTTCTCTAGCTTCAGAAAACTCTGAGAATAAACTATCTGCTTCTCCTGATGCTTCCGCGGCATTGAGGTTAAAACTAACAAAAAAACTTATCAAAAGCATCCATTTTGTTAGATCTATCATGTGTTTTTTTAACTTTCTACCCATTATTTCCTCTTTTAAAAAGTCTTTACAAAGTTGCCACGACAATCCCGGCATTTTCGATGCCACTACTGTTGTACATATACGCCATACAACAAATACCTATATATATAGTTTACGCACTGAAAGGAGGGTTTACAAATTACCACAAGTGACTTTTTTACATCTTAACAAAATGGGGATTTTCTTCTTAGGTAGGTTTTATGAAAACTTCATAAACATAACTTATTTATTTTAAAAGTGTTATGAATTAAAACGAGAGGGCTAAACATCCTTCGATTCTGTATTCTTTGTTTTCTTTTTTCTTAGACGCGAAGCGATTTTTTGGACAAGCAATTTGCAGAATTTCTTGACTGCGGGAATTAAGTTTTTTGGATGAAGAAATTTTTGAGCAATGTCGCTGAATTGTTCAAAAATAGAGTAAATGGCGGGAACCAAAACTAAAGTTAGCGGCGTAGCAAACAAAAGACCGCCTATTACCGTAATCGCAAGCGGGTTCCAAAGATTTGAACCTTCACTTTTATCAACAGCCATGGGAACCAATCCAAAAACCGTGGTTGCGGTTGTCATTAGTACCGGACGAAGCCTGTCATGCGCGGCTTGTATTAATGTTCTGAAAAGATTTTTACGGTGTTTTTTTAATTCATTCGCGTGATCCACAAGAATAATCCCGTTATTAACAACAATGCCCGCAAGCATCATCATCCCTATGAGCGCGCCCATGCCAATCGAAGTTTTTGTGATATATAGTGCGCCTACCGCGCCTACCGTAGCCAAGAGTACCGTAACCATGATAATAAACGGCTGGCGGTATGATTCAAAAATAGAGGCTAAAACAAGGTAAATTAATGCTATGATAACAACAATTGTGAGCACAAATTCCTGCTGGGTTTTAAGCAATGTGGGATAATCGCCTCCTACTTCATAAAAATAGTCTTCCGGCATTTTGAGATCTGAAAGTTCTTTTTTAAGCACTTCTGCGGCTTTTCCCAAAGGAAGTTCACCGATGTTTGCGCTTACCTGAATCATTCGCGCCCGGTTTTTACGCCAGATTTCGCTTGGGCCAAGGCTGTATTCAAAATCCACGACCTGATCTAAAAGCACTCTGTCATCACCCATTTTAGAAACACTCAGGCTGTGTATATCTTTTACCGTTCTTCTGTCTTTTTCCTGCATACGGACAATTGTTTCAACTTCAGACGCCCGCGTATGATACATTGTCGCTCTCACACCGCGCACTTTTGCATGAACCATATCAGCTATTTCTCGGGTTGAAAAACCTATTTGCGCACTTTTTTTCTTATCAACTTTCAGGTCAAGTTCCGGACGGCCTTCACGCATCCTTATTTTAGTATCAGTAAAATAAGGCACTCTGCCCATCCTGGTAGTCAAAGCAATCGCTATTTCTCGCAAAGTATCATAGTTGTAACCAAAAATGTTTAATATAATTTCTTTTGTGCCTACTTCCTGTTCTTCTTCAAAATATATAAATGCCGGCTGTAAACGTGCAACTTTTGGACGCAAACTTTCTATGACATCGTTTACTGATCTCGTTCTTTTTTCCAGGCTTACTAAATCCACATATATCTTGCTTGACCAGGCTTCTACCCGCGCGGTGAAATCTTTAACTTCGGGAATTTCTTTAAGCATATTTTCAACTTCACGCACAACATTGTCGCTTGAATCAAGTTTCGCGCCTGTCGGAAGTTCTATAAAAATAGTAAATCTGTTTTGTTCCGTGGTGCCTATATATTCTTTACCCATTCCTTTGTAAACATAAACAGCGCCGATAAATAAAAGTATGGCGGAAAAAATAAATAGAAACCGGCGCCGAAAAACAAAAAGAAGAGCTTTTTCCTGTTTTTTATAAAAGGGCAATAAAAATCCTTCTTTGACGCTTTCGGATTCTCCGCCTTTTTCAGCAATTTTTATTCTGGCGCTCATCAAAGGCACTATCATAAGCGCAACAAAGAGAGACACACAAAGCGAAAAAGTAACTGTCCATGCGACTCCGCCGTAAAGCAAGCTCATTGATTTTGAAACAAAAAGCATTGGAAGAAATACAATTACGGTTGTAAGTGTTGACGCAAAAATAACAACATTCATTTCCGTGCTGCCCTCAACCGCGGCCTCAATATTGCTCAAGCCTTGTTCGCTTTTTGTGACAATGTTTTCAAATACAACTATGGAGTTGTCCACAAGCATTCCGACTCCAAGAGCAAGCCCGAAAAGTGTAATAAAGTTTATTGTAAGGTCCATAATCGCCGGAACAAACATATTTGCCAGATCCATAAACCCGAATGTTATTATCAGCGATATGGGAATAGATATTGCTACTATCAAAATCGGACGGTGTTTTTTAAAAAATACTAGAAATAAAAGTAATGAAGTCAACAGTATATACAGTATAATACCCGGAACAAACATGGCGGTTAAGAGCCCTGCCGGCACGATAGCAGCAGCATGCCGGCCGAGTTTGCCCATAAAAAGCATAAGAATAAAAATTATCATCATCGCGCCGCGTAAAAGAGAATCGCGCAGGTTTGATATGGATTTTCGTATAAATTTTGACTGGTTTTTGGTAATAACAACTTTTACGTCTTCGGGTAATATTGTTTTTACATTTTCTATTTCAGCAAGGATTCTTTCTGAAACATTTATTGTGTTTGCTTTAGATTCTTTCTGCACATAGACCGAAACAATCGGGTTTACATTCATACGCGCGTATGTTTTGGCTTCCAGATATGAATCTTTAACTTTCGAAATGTCTTTAACCCGCACAACCGAACCGTTTAAATTCGAAGAAACAACCGTGTTTTTTATATCGTCAACTGTTACAAATTGTCCAATCGCTCTTATTAAGATTTTATTTTTGCGTTGTTCTAATTCTCCTGTTAAAAGGTTCAGATTATTTGAACCTAAAACTGAAATAAGTTTATTCAAAGAAACACCATACCTGTATAGAGCTTTTTTATCAGCTTCAATTAATATTTTGCGTTCTCTGCCGCCGCCGACTTCAACGTTCGCGACCCCGTTAATTCGTTTTATTCTTTCTTTTACACCTTCATCAACTAATTTGCGCAATTCTTCCGTCGTACGTTTACGGCTCGTAACCGCAAAGATTACGATTGGAACGTCTGTTTGCGAAAACTGTGCGATAATGGGTTTTTCCGCCTCTTTAGGCATCTTTTCTTTTACTTTAGCGAATTTTTCTCTGACTTCCATTGCCGCAAGCTGCATATCAATACCACGGTCAAACGATAAAACAATCGTTGATTCCCCTTCTTTTGATATGGACAACATGCTTTCCATGTGAGAAACCGTACTAACTGCCTCTTCGATGGGTTTTGTTACCATTGATTCAACTTCTGTGGGAGGGATACCTCCACGGATATAAATGATTATACTAATTTGGCCAAAAGAAATGTCAGGGTATAGTTCTACCGGTAACCGGGAAAGAGAAATCAGCCCCATAAGCCCTAATGCCGCAAAAATCATTATTGTGGTTATGGGACGCAATATTGAAAATCTTGATAAACTCATAGCCAAACTTTAGGGTTATGGTTACGTTGCACGCTACACGCTGCACGTTACAGGTTTCACGTTACACGAAACACGTCTCACGCCGCACGTTTCATGTAACAGGTTACACGTAATACGCAGCACGTTAAAATTAAAAATCAAAACAGGGAACAGGTTCCTTGACAGGCAATACCTGTTCCCTGTAAATTGCCTTTTAGGAACTTTTTCTCTTTTTTCCAAACAAGGATTTTAGTCCCGATCTAATTTCTCCCTCAAATACAAAAATGGAGGGGATTACGACAAGGGTAAAAAAAGTGGATATAATAAGCCCTCCCATAACACTTATTGCCATAGGAGCTCTTAATTCTGCTCCTCTGCCGACTGCCAGCGCCATAGGAAACAAACCCAGCACAGTTGTAAGCGCGGTCATAATAATGGGCCTTAACCTCGCAAGGCTTGCTTCCACAACTGCGTCCATCATGTTTTTGCCCGCGCGCATTAATATGTTGGTATAATCTATTAAAACAATACCATTATTAACAACAATACCTCCTAACATTATTACGCCAAGCAGCGCGACAACGTTTACAGAAGTGTTTGTTGAAAATAACGCCAATAAAACTCCTATTAAAGAAAGCGGCACGGTAAAAAGAATTATTAAAGGTTGTGTAAGAGATTCAAATTGTGCCGCCATAATCATGTATACCATTACAAGGGATAAAATAAGCGCAAATTGTAAACTGGCAAATGATTTTTTCATTTCTTCAGATTCTCCGGTAAGTTTGGCTGTGTAACCGCTGTCGATTTTCAGTTCTTTCATCATCGTGTCTACATCAGTTATTACTTCCGAATTCTTTCGTCCGACAATACTTGCCGTAACTAAAATCGTGCGTTCCTGGCCAAGACGTTTTATTTCACTCGGGCCTTGCCCCCTTTTGAAATTTGCCATTGACCCTAACGAAACTACTCCTTCAGTGGGCGAACTAAGACGTATGCGGTACAATTTGTCGTAGCTGTCCCGATCCTGTTCTCTTAAGCGTACCCGGATATCAATTTCGTGACCTTTTTCTTTAAACTGCGAAGATACGGAGCCTCTTAAAACCATTTGCGCGGTTCTCGCCAAATCAACCACTGATATACCGTGTAAAGAAGCTTTGTCTTTATCAACCTCTATCTTAACTTCCGGAGAGGGTTCAGGAACATCATCTTCAATCCCGAAAATTCCGTCTATGCCCTCAAGCTTTCCTTCAATTTCTTGCGCAAGATCTTCCATTACACCCAATAAATCGCCTTTTATTTCAATGGTAACAGGTTTACCGGCTCCGCCGAAAGCACCCGAAATAACTCCTTGCTCCATTGAAAACTCAATTTTCGCGTCCCGAAAAAAGATATCGCCTTCAAACTGTTTTTTGAGTTCCTGAACAAAATCTACAGTTTTAGTTTTCCTTTTTTCTTTAAGTTTTACTATTATCTGCCCTTGGTGCGCGCCCATTCTTTTAACGACGTCTTTGGCTGATTCGCCCCTGGTCGACCCCACAACAGAGCTTATAGAATCCACATCCGGATGGCCCAGTATTTCATCTTCCATCTTAACAAGAGCTTTGTTTGTTTCCGACAGTTTTGTGCCTACAGGCATATCAACTTTTACAACAAACTGCCCCTGATCGGTTTTAGGCATAAGTTCTTTTTCGAGCAGATTAAAAATGAATAAACTTGAAATAAATAAAATCAACACAAAGGCTAACCCTATGATTTTATATTTTAAAAATTTGCGTAAAAAAACTTCATATTTGGAAAGTATCATTTTCCATTTCTTGCCTCCGGCAAAAGCTTGAGCACCGCGTGCGGCAGCTTTTTTGCTTTCACCCAGTTTGCAGCTTAAAAGCGGGATAAGCGTCAAAGCTACCCATAACGACCCGACAAGAGAAAAAGTTACGGTAAATGCCAGTTCCTTAAAAAGCTGGCCTGCCACACCAACAACAAATATCATGGGCAGAAATACTGCTATTGTTGTTAAAGTTGACGCTACTATTGCGGTTGAAACTTCTTCCGCGCCTTCTGTCGCGGCTTTTTCCGCGGTTTTTCCTTGTTCCCGATGCCGGAAAATGTTTTCAATAACAACAATCGCGTTATCTACCAGCATACCAACACCAAGAGCAAGCCCTCCTAACGACATCATGTTTATGGAAAGCCCGCCAAAATGCATGAAAGTAAAAACTATCATTACTGAAATAGGAATACTAAGCGTAACTATCGCGGAAGATTTGAAACTTTTTAAAAAAACAAGAAGCACTAAAAAAGCCAAGAAACCGCCCTTCAAAGCTGCGTCACGGACTCCATTTATCGCGTCCCGAATAAAAACAGATTGGTCATATATAACTTCAAGTTTTATATCCGGCGGCAAAATTTTTTCAATACGCGTAAACGCTTTTCGTATACGGTTTATTACCTGTGTTGTGTTGGTTTGCGCCTGTTTTTGTATGGAAATTGAAACGTTTTCTTTTCCATTGTATCTTGAAAAACTGCTTCGTTCCTTAAAGGTATCTTTTACTTCGGCAATATCTTTAACTAGGACTACTTTAGATGTCGGGCTGATTCTTCTTTGAGCTATTTTTGCCTCAAAAGGCATACCCACGCTTTCGTCCGGCTCCATATCTTTAACAACAACTTCTCCTATTTCGTTTACTTCTTTAAATTCTCCGATTGTCCTTATAAGATATTCATAAAAGCTTTCTTTTATTGTACCTGCCGGATAATTAAGATTGGCGTTTGTAATTGCCGACGATACGTCAAGAATTGGCACATTGTAGCTTTTTAATTTACCCTGGTTTACTTCAATCAGAATTTCACGTTCAAGACCTCCTTCAACCGAAGCTGATGCTACACCGTCAACTTTTTCGAGTTCTTCTTTAATAGTATCAACCGCGATTTGCCTTAACTGTACGGGACTACGGTTTCCTGTAACACTTAATGTCATTATAGGCAGTTCAAAAGGGTTAAACGGCACAACTAACGGTTCACTCGCGTCCCGCGGAAGCCTGGCTTTTATCAAATCCAGTTTTTCCCGGGTTCTCAGAGACGCAAAATCCATGTTCTGGTCCCAGTCAAATTCGGCAATTACAAGAGATATGCCCTCTTTAGATATTGACCTAAGCGTTTTTAACCCGCTTACCGTGCCGACAGCTTCTTCGATAGGTTTTGTTAAAAGGGTTTCTATTTCTTCCGGAGCCGCGTTTGCATATCCGGTAAAAACAGTTAGCTGCGGATATGTAATCGGCGGAAACAATTCTTGTGGTAGCTTCATTAATGATATAATACCGAAAAGCATAACTCCGGCAAATATCATAATAGTTGTTACAGGTTTTCTTGTAGAAAATTCAGGTAATCCCATGATTTTTAAATTTCAGACAATAGCACTAATTGTCAATTGTTACATTCTTATTAAATCTAATTGATAACTCGCCGATCACTTATATAAAATTAAACAGCACGTTTCATGCAACACGTTTCACGTTGAAAAAATACAAGCCTGCACGTAAGCAAATAAGAAATATACGATATTATCTATAACATATGCCGCGTAATATGCCAAATGTACTTCAAAACGTGAAACCTGTACCGTGTTACATACAGCGCATATTTAATCTATCACTAAAATATTGTTTCTTGCACTTCAGTTATTTCGACTCTGTCTTTATCTTTATATTCCCGGTGTAATTCGCGTATAATCAATTCACCTTCTTCAAGCCCCTCACCTATTTCAGCAACATCATGCGTAAGATATGCTATCCTGACTTCCCGCTGTTCAACAATACCAAACTCGCCTTTGTCAGCGAGGATTTCAGAACCTTCTTCGGTTTCAAGATCCAATTCTTCCGAAATTTTTTCTTCCGGGTGAATAATATACACAAAATATTTGTTTTCCTGTTTTTTAAAAGCTGATGCCGGGATAATCAAAACGTCTTTATTTTCATAGGTATTTACTACCGCTCTCGTAAACATTCCCGGTTTCATTTCACCTTTGTCATTATCAAGTTCAACTTTTACTTTCTGAGTACGCGTTCTTCCTTCTATCATTGGAGAAACCCTGTCAACGGTTCCCGCATACGATACCCCGGGATACGCATCAAGAAAAACCTCTACATTTTGACCTAATTCAATTTTTGAAGAATCCTCTTCTATAATATCAAACGCGGCGTACACTTCACCAAAATCTACAAAAGTGCCTATCTTGTCCTGTGAAGTAATAAAGGCACCAACGTCCTGTTCTTTTGACCCTAAATAACCGTCGCTGGGAGCATATATATTTGTTTTTTCAAGATCGCGTTTAGCCGATTCATATTCGAGTTTTTTCTGGTCAAGCGCCATTTTGTCTACACCGCCGATATCATAAAGCTTTTTGCTCTTTTCCATTTCAAGCCCCGCATATTTTAGTTTCAGTAACGCGTCTTTCTGATCAATGCTAGCGATAATATCCCCTTCCAAGATTCGTTCCCCTTCTTCAAAATTAAAGCTTTCCAGAATCCCCTTACCATCAAACTTTATATCTATTTCGCGGGAACCTTCAATTCTTCCCATCACTGGTAAAGTATCTTTAAAATCCATACGTTTAACTTTATAAACCTTAACGGGTATGGTTTCCGTTATCTCCACAATCTCTCTTTTTTCTTTTTCTTCGAAAAATATTTTTTTCAGAACGCCTATACTCCGAGTTAAAATAACCACAACAACTAATATCCCCAAAAGTATCCAGATATAATTTTTCTTTATCCCGGAAATTTTGAATTTCGGCAGTTTTATAGTTTTCATTTGGTCTAAAAACATGCCCTTTTTTGCACCTGGCTTATCCTGATTTTCCGCAGGAAGTTTTTTATTTTCCATGTCATCCATAATATGTATCCCTCCTTATGGAAATTGTATATCCGTTATAATAACTTCATGTTTTGTACCGTTATACCGGCAGATACTCCACCGTATAAAAACTAATTCTTTACGGGCGCGCTCATATCCTCATCAAAAATATCTATATCAGCATCTACAACTGTTCCCAGTTCTTTATCCGCTACCGCGCCTATTAACTGAGCAGAATCGTTTTTTGCAAAAAGTTTCGCGTCCCACATCCCGTATTGCTGATCTTTGTGCCCGATTTCAAAATAGTTCGGTACACCTATGGCGCTGTTAAGGCTCGCGATCGAGATAAAATAGTTTGCGTATCCCTGAATTAAGCTATATCTGTGTTCTGAGTATTTTTCGTATTCTTCGGCAATTTTTGAAAGTTCCATTTCACCGAAATTGCGTCTTTGTTCAAGAACTTCAACAAACATTTTTTGGTGTTCAACCTGCGCCTTTGCCACGTCTATTTGAAGTAACGCTTTTTTGTATTTAAAATAGGATTCCTTCACCTCTACTGTAAGATCCTTTTTATATTTCAGATATTCATATTTCGCGCTTTCAAACCCAGCGCGCGATTCAGCTAAATTCGTAAAATATGCCAAATCATCCAGAAACTTTACGGACAAATAACTTGTGGCACTTTCCGTACCGTGATAACTTGAAACAACCGGCGCCCATTTTTCTCTTACATAGTTATATTCCAAAGTATTACCCCAGATAGGTACGCTTCCCTTAACTCCGGCATACCATTCAGGAGATAACCCGCGCTGTTCCGTATCTTCTACCGTCGGTTGATATGTTTCAACAGATTGACCGAACGAACCTTGAAAATCTATTTTGGGCCAGCCTTTTGCTTTGCTTATTTTCCGGTCAAATTCATAATACTCTATCATTTTTTCTTTTATTTTAAAGTCCGGCCGGTTAGCATAAGCCAGACGATAACAGTTTTCTAAACCTAGAGTTAAAGTCGCGTCCGGAGTTTTTATCGGCTGGATATTTATTGGATAATCGGGGTCAACATTCATAGCCTGGTAAAGAATTGTCTCCGCCAATGTTATATCTTCATCTGCCGACGTATACTGAAAATTCGCCTGCATATTTTGGCCTTTTACCTTGAGGTATTCAACTTGCGGGATTAAATCCTGATCAAAAGACTTTTCCGCGACATCATAAAAGCTGTTGATTTTTTCTTTGTAAATCTTTTGAAGCGCGTACGCTTTTACAGCTTTATCAAGGTTATAGTAAGCGGTTTTTGTTTCCGCGATTATTTCATTTTTCACTTTTTCTTTTTCCAGTTTTACAACTTCAAGATTCGTCTGTGACTGACGCACCGTAAACCATGTTCCCATCCCATCCCAAACATTATGTTTTAATTCAACTTGATATTTTTCTCCCTGATAATGCCGCGGCCCTGTTGAAGTTCCAATTTTACCGGTAGACCTTTCAATCCGCGTTGTTACTGAAGGCAACAATTCCCGCCGGGTTTCCCACAGCCGCGTTTCAGCCAGTTTTACCTGTTTATCCGCGACTTTAACGCGCTGGCTTCTATTCAGCGCTAATTGAACACATTCATCAATTGTATAAATCCGGCCCGGCTCAACATCGCCCATTTTATAGCTGCGCTTTTTAAAAACATCCGTTATATATTCATACCAAGCTTTCCCTTCATCATATTTATAAAACGGATCATCTTTTTGGTCATCGTATTTTTTTAAAGCTTTTGCCGTTTCCGTATTATTCCGCTCTTGTTCCTGTTTCTTTATCCCGAACATTTCCGCTTTATCAATATCCGCTATTAATACGGCAACTTTTTCATTAATTTGGTCTATTGCTTTTGCTTTCTGCGCGTATCTTCTGGCATTAGCACAATCTGCTTTTTCAAGATATTCCCTGGATTTTATAATATATTTTTCTATTCTCTGAACATCTTCCTGTTTTTCTTTTTCTTTTTTTGCCTGTTCTTCTACAGCTTTATCGGCCTTTTCCCTGGCTATTTTGTCGCGTTCAACGCGTGCTTCCTGTTCAGCTTGAAGACTTTTTTTGCGGCTTATTTCCAATAAAAGTTCTTTCGCGGACACATTACCCTGTTCTGTTTTTAATACTTTTTTTACGCATTTTTCAGCTTTATCAAAACCATTTTCACTAAGAGCGTCCTTGGCCGCTTTTAAATCCTGACCGGTTTTTGACAATTTCTCACGTTCGGGTTTTTGCTTTTTAGAAGGTGTTTTTTGTTCTTTTTTGTTCTTAGCTCTGCGTTTCTCCGCATCAGCTATCCGCGACTCTACACGGCGCGCGTCAGCGTCATCTTGTCTTATTCCCATAGCTTTCTTTACATAAGTTTTTGCTTTCTTAATATCGTCTTTTTCAAGCGCTTCTTCCGCGGTTTTAAGGTAGTTATTTATTTTTCGTTTTTGTTCAGCTTCTTTTTGTTTGCGTTTGTTCTCAGCTATACGCTTTTCCGCATCAGCTATCTGCGACTCTACACGGCGCGCGTCAGCATCATCTTGTCTTATTCCCATAGCTTTCTTTACATAAGTTTTTGCTTTTTTAATATCGTCTTTTTCAAGCGCTTCTTCCGCGGTTTTAAGGTAGTTATTTATTTTTTGTTTTTGTTCAGTTTTTGCTGCTTTTTGTTTTTGTTCAATTGCCGCTTTTTTCTGTTTTTCTACAAAAACTTTTTTTGACTCTTTTGATTTTTTTATTAAATCGAGCGCAGCAGCGTTGTCTTTGTCTTCTTCTAAAGCTTTTTCCGCGCATCTTATTGCATCGTCATAATTTTCCCTATAAAAATTTTCTTCCGCTTTCTCAATATACCCTGATGCTTTTTCAATTTTTTCTTTTTCTTTTTTCCGCTCGTGGTAATTTGCCTCTTTCCTGGCGATATCATTCAACATAGACCGCGCGCCAAAACTATTCGCATCACATTCAAGAGCTTTTTCCGCATATTTTCGCGCGCTTTTGAATTTATTATTTGTTACGGCCTCTTCGGCCTTTGAAAGATAATTTAAAACTTTTTCCTGTAATTGTTTTTCCGCTTTTGCACGTTCTTTGCGAAGCGCAGCCTCTTTTTCTTTCCTCTTGTTTTCCAGCAAGGCTTCTTCAGTCTTTTCAGCCTGAATCAACAGATTCTGCGCGTCAGCATTATCCGGATCCATATCCATAGCCTTTTGGGCATACATTTTCGCCTTATTAAAGCCATTATTGTCAATCGCCTTTTCAGCCACATTCAAAAGTTCATCTATCTCCTCTTTTCTTTTTTCAGCAGCGAGTCTTGCCTCAGTAAGTTTTTCCATTTCTTCTTTTTTCGCCTTTTCTTCTTCAAAAGCTTTTTGCGCTCCGCTTATTCTCTTTATCATCCTTTTTGCGTCAAGATCGTCCGCGTCTACATCTGCCGCTTGGTCAACATATTTAAAGGCTCTTGCGAAATCGTTTTTATTCAACGCTTTTTCCGCTTTATCCAAATATCTATCCACTTTTTTCTTGCGTTTTCTTTCCTCTTCCTTGATTTTATCGAGTTTTGCCTCTTCTTCCTTTTTTTCTTTTTCTTCTTCGAAAACTTTTTGAGTTCCTTTTATTTTCTTCACCGTTTCTTCCGCGTCAGGGTTCCCCGGTTCAAGTTCCAAAGCTTTTTGTGCGAAATTTAACGCAGCTCCAAAATCATTTTTAGCTAACGCGGAATCAGCGTTATTCAGATACTTCGTTATTTTGTCCTCAAGTTCACGCGCTGCTCGTTTTTTTGTTTCACGTTCATCTTTAAAAGTTTGTTTGGTTTTAGTTTGTTCTGTTTTGTCTTCAACAATCTGACGGCTGGCTTCTTTTACTTCCATTGCTTTTGCAACATACTTTCTTGCTTTTTCAAACTCATTCTTCTCTAATAATTCTTCAGCTTTTGCCAAATATGCTTCCATTTTTTTAGTTTGTTGCCTTAACTTCGCTTCTTTTTTAGCAGAAATCTTTTCTGCCGTTTTCGTATCTAAATTTTTCATTTCGTCGCCGATAGCCTGGAGTTTGTTTTGTTTCCGCTCTTCATAGGCTTTTTCCGCTTTATTGATTTGCTGCATTAAGGATTGGGCTTCTTGCGCGGCTTGTTCGATATTAACAGCGGGGTTCTGAGATTTTTTAGTTTTCGCGGTGATTTCTTTCCCTGAATCATATCCGGGTATTTGTTTAGCCAATTTTCTTAGACTTTTTATTTCGGCATTTTTCCGCGCTTCCAGTTCCGCAAGTTCTCTTGCTCTATTCTTTATTCTTTCTTGCCCTTCTATTTTTATCTGTTTGGCTTTTTCGATATAACTTCTTGCGCGGTCGAAATTATTTTCATTAAGCGCGTCTTCCGCTTTTTTCAAATACCTTGCAATTTCTCCATTAAGTTGTTCTTCTTCTTTGCGCATATACTCAGCGATTTTGTCCACTGCTTTTCGCGCATCATCTTCTGAAACATTTGTTTTATTGCTGTTATAATCATTATGTTCCTGCGCATAACAATTTTTAATAGGCAAAAAAACGCTTAGCGTAAAAATCAAATAGCTTAATAAAACTGAAATCCGCGCATATTTAAACATTTTATATTTTTGTATATTATTCAACACATTTCGTCCTTTTTCATTGAATACTCTATTACAAAAATCACGTAAAGATCATCCTCGTAATTGTTTGTTATGCCCTAAACAGCTTTATCTGTATCGTCCTGATGCTGTTCTTTCTGTTTTTTACTTTTGCGGTATTGTCTCATATATTCCCGCATATATTCCCGATGCCGCTCTTTGTTGGCTTCCCTATAAAGCTGCAAGTATTCCTTGTGTTTTTTCCGCCAATCTAAAGACCTCTCTCTGCACGCCTGTTTCCAGGACTTGTCCTGAGATTCCTTATACTTAAAATAATTCGGATTGGCTTCGCGCCAGGCTTTCATATTAACAAGCTGTCTTTGATACTGGCATTCCAAACTTGAACAAACCTCTTGATTCGGCCTGTATTTGTTTGGAATAAACGGCTTTCCACATATGCTACATTTTTTTTCTGCGTAAATACTCTTTGTCATGACTAAACCTCCATAAATAGTTCTCTACAACACAGGGCGCCTACACCAAGAGAAGACGCTTCCGGGCCCAAAGTGCCGTAAATAATTTCAACTTTTCCACTTACCTCCTTGAGTAAAAATTTATTGGCGCTTTCACGCACATACTCTATAAATCTATTATTTCCTTTTTCAATCCCTCCTCCTAAAATTATTGTTCTCGCCATAAACATATTAATCAGATAAGCCGCTCTCATTCCTAAAACAAGAGCCGCACGCTGCATCAAATCTTCCGCCAATTCATCTTTCTTCTCCGCAGCCTGTAGCACCATATCTAACGTTATATTGTTAACGTCACCTTCTATCTCATCTACGATAGTGGTTCCGACACCCTTCCCAACTAGGTTTTTAGCATTTTCAACAATGCCGAATTGATGCCACGGCCGAAGATACGCCCTATCCGCGTCTCCTTCATCCGCTTCAAAAATCATTTCATCTTTTACAATTACTCCTGCGCCGATATCAAAATGCAAATACAAAATATCCCGGCCTTTTGTCTGCCATCCAAAATCTCTTTCGCCATATCCGGCAGCAGTAGCTTCCCTGGACAAATACACATGGCATCCAAAGATACTACCTATCCCATGCGCTAAAAGATCCACATTTCTAATACTTGTTTTTTCAATGCTTTCGGGCACAGCAATTCCTGCCGTATAAAAGTCTATATTTCCAATCTTATTCTCTTCTTGGATTTTGTTTACTATATTCTTTATGTCTTTTCTTTTGGGTTTAGACAAAGCCAGCTCTTGTACGGCAATTTTCTGTTTTTCGATAATTTCACCGCTAATATCCATCACAGTTAAAACACATTCTTGTTTACTAAAGCCTATGCCTAAAAGCTTTTTGCCTGTTGGATTAAATTCGACCAGTTGTCTACCTTCCCTGGATTCTTTCTTAAGAAACCCTTTTTCTTCGCAAAAATCTACATATTCAGTTACAACGTCCTGAGAAATTCCGGTTTGTTTTATTATTTCATCAGTTGTTGCCTGCCGCACCTTTTTCAGAATGCTGAAAACTCTAAGTGACTGCTGAACTTTTTCACTTTCCGGATGCGTTTTGAAAAAGCGTACATTCTTTTTTTTCTTAACCATGGTTCCCCCATTTAATTACAGTCAAGATTCTGTCTTAAACTTTTTTTTCGCCATAACTTAAATTTTACCTCTTGCCTGTATTTTTGCCGGCAAAAACATGTATAAAATATCAAAACTTAGTTTCAGATAACTTTTCCTGAAATCTAACTTTTGAGAATATTTTACTTAAATATACATTAATGATCAACAAAAGTCAACCGTAATTTACTGTTACCGTTTACAAATATTTTTTTTAAATTATATAATTATATATTTCCATATTATATTGCAGTATTTATTCTTTCGTGTTATTATTTCTGAAACTTTTAAATCATATCAAAAAAAGGATACAGAATGAAACTTGGGATCATTGGATTGGAACAATCAGGAAAAACCACGGTCTTTAACGCGCTAACAGGATCGGAAAAAGAAATCGGCACTTTTGGAAAAATTGAAGCGCACATTTCAGTCATTAAAATCCCGGACAAAAGAATTGATTGGCTAAAAGAATTGTATAAACCTAAAAAAACCGTCTACGCTGATATTGAATTTGTAGATATTCCCGGAAGTATCAATGATTCATCTGATACAAAAATAGTCGCCGCCGCGCGCGAAGTTGATGCTTTTGTTTTTGTTGTCCGGGCATTTGACAATGCGCAAGTTCCCCACGCATTAGGAGAGATTAACCCTTTAAGAGATTTTGAACAAATTAAAACCGGACTAATTATAGCGGACATGGCCATTGCAGAAAAACGAATAGAACGCCTAAAAAAAACAGTTACTAAAGGCGCGGGGTCACCGGAAGACAAAACTGAACTTAGTACCCTGGAAAAAGTAATGAAAACTCTTGAATCTGAACAAGGCGCCTGTTCCGCGAACCTTACTGAACAGGAAGAAAAAGCCATACGTTCGTTTCAATTTCTCACGATGAAACCTTTTCTAACTTTATTGAATGTATCCGACACAGATCTGAACACTAAAAAAGCTCTAACTTTTATTGAAAGTTTGCCTGAATGTATGGCAATGTCAGCTAATATTGAAATGGAAATCCAAAGGCTAGAACAAAACGATCGAAAAGCTTTTCTTGAAGACTTAGGCCTTAAAGAACTTTCGCTATATTCCTTTATAAGAAAGGCATACAAAACACTGGGGCTTATATCATTTTTTACCGTAGGCGAAGATGAAGTCCGAGCGTGGACAATTCCCGCGGGATTACCAGCTGTAAAAGCCGCGGGCAAAATACATTCTGATCTGGAACGCGGGTTTATCCGAGCTGAAGTTTTTTCATATACTGATTTACAAGAATTGGGTTCTGAACGAGAAGTCAAAAACAACGGACGTTTTCGACTGGAAGGCAAGACTTACATAGTTCAGGACGGTGACATTATTTCAATAAAATTTAATGTTTGATTTTTCCGAGCTAAAATTTACCTTCTAATTATTTCTTCGAATTTTAAATTGGCTTGAGATAAATTCAGCTTACATTGACAAAGCCAAACGAATATGCTACCATTTGTCCCATAATAATCGTTTTTACAGTCGCGGCCCCATCGTCTAGCCCGGTCAGGACACCAGATTCTCATTCTGGCGACAGGGGTTCGAATCCCCTTGGGGCTGCCATCGTTCACACATAAACCATACAAAAATATTATTTCTCTTATGTTTGCGGTACCGGACAGGCACAGGGGCCTGTCCCTACGTATTGTTCTGATATTGGTCAATGCGGGAAACTGTACCTGCGTGTTGTTTTGATATTGGTCAATGCGGGGCGTATCTTTAATCCACATCAGCGGGTTAACAGACCGGCATCTGGATTTTCCTCATCTTCTGCCCAATTGACAGGATTACTTATTATATATTCCCGAATTTTATTTAACGACACTTCATTTCTTATTATGTGATCATAAAATGACCGTTGCCATAAATGTTTATTGAATATTGGCCATTGTTTATCGTTTACACATTTAATATATTTATTTGTTGTCAATGATTTCAATCGACATATTATATCGGACAATGATAATTGTGTAGGGACAGGCCCCCGTGCCTGTCCAGTATTAAATAATTTGTTTTGATTGAGTCCAATAATCATATGTGCATGGTTGGGCATAATAATATGTTCATCCAGCAATAAACATGAATAATATTTCGGTAATTCCTTTATTACTGTATCAACCATTTTACCTGCGGAATTTAGTGTCATTTTATGTTTTATTATTTTTCCAAATAGACATTCATGTTTATATGCACAAATCGTTACATAATAATATGCTGCGTTAGAATAATTATATCCTTTTAATCGATTATGAGATTTTCGAATCATTTTTTTGTCCTTTTTTTTTGATACGGACAGGCACAGGGGCCTGTCCCTACGTGTTGTTTTGGCCAACGAGAGCACCTGTCCCTACGTATTGTTTTAATATTGGTCAACGAGAGCGCCTGTACCTGCGTGTTGTTTTAATATTGGTCAACGCGGGGAGGCTGTCCTTACGTATTTCGACGTTAAAATGCCGATCATCCATTTTGGGTTTAAAGCATGAATTTCGACATTTTTTCTAGTCACAACTCCACTTAATCGCTGTTTTTTGTTAAAATTATTAACATTCTCTCCACTTTGGTTTTTAGGGCTATGCTGGCTAATGCCCCAAAATTTACCTTAACCCTTAATTCCTTTATCAAATAAATACATTCCAAAAAATCATCTACTACTTTTCTTAGAAACTGTTTTTCCTTATCTTCATTGCCAAAACTCTTCCAGGCTTTCCACATGTGAAAAAATGCAAAAAATGCGTATTGTTCCAACCCCTTCGCAAGTCTTCTGCTTGTGTCATCGTTCAAGCTGTCTTTAACCGCTAACACATCATTAAAAAACTCCAGCGCTTCCCGCAATAGCTCTTTGCGGTCAAAAATCTTCTCTCTCATTTTTTTCCTCCAGCTTCTTTGTTCTTTCTTGTGTATAATGAAAATTTAATCTACACTTTGTTATGCCCCCATATATAGAGACAAGAATATCCTTTGAATTCTTTCAAAAAAAATCATACTTTTTGTTTCCTAATAACCAGTAGCTGTCCGCAATTATTAGTACTTGACGAAAAGCTCGGCTTAAAATAAAATATGTCAATTAAACTTTTCTTCGCTATTCATGATTTTCGATACAAATGCGCGAGTGGCGGAACGGCAGACGCACCAGCTTGAGGGGCTGGCGAGAGCAATCTTGTGCGAGTTCAAATCTCGCCTCGCGCACCACATTTTATTCCTCCGGAATATTTCCCTATCGAGGTTCTCTTGACAATGTATATATGAAAAGTTATACTTAAGTTGAATTAAATTGTAATTATAAACTACTATTGGATATGATTATTAATAGTACAACTAAAAGAAGCTTTTTGATTATTGTATAATTAAAAGATTATAAAAATTTAGACAGTTTAAACAATAGTAAAATTTAAAAACAAAGGATATACCCTGCAAGTTATCTCCAAAATATTTAACAACGTACAGGATGTGAAAAATGAATTATTTTGAAATTTTAGGAATGAACAAAGAACCTTTTTCAACAAGCCCGGATCCTAATTTTTTTTATGATTCGCCGGAACATAAAGCCGCTCTTATCCGCGTATTAATTGAAGTTCGCCTTAAACGAGGGCTTTCAGTTATCTTAGGCGATGTAGGCACAGGAAAAACTACTTTATGCCGGAAACTTCTGCAACTCTTTAAAGAAAGACAGAATGTTGAATTTTACATTATCCTGGATCCAACTTTTAAAAGCGAAGATCTTTTTATCGAAGCTTTGGTAAGAACGTTCGCGCTGAATATTGACAAAGAAAAAGCAAACATTCTTGATTATAAACAAGAACTTAAAAATTTTCTGTTCAAAAAAGGCGTTGAACAAAATAAAACCGTTGTTCTGTTAATAGATGAAGCTCAAAAAATGAACGCTGAATCATTGGAAGTGTTACGCATGCTTTTAAACTATGAAACAAATGATTTTAAACTTTTACAATTAGTGCTTGTAGGCCAAATGGAACTCTTAACGCAAATCAAAGATTTAAGAAACTTTATTGATCGAATAAGTTTGAAATATATTCTCAATCCTTTTGATATACAGGAAGTAAAAGCCATGATTAATTTCCGGATAGTAAAAGCAGGGCTAAACCCCAGGCATCAGCTTTTTTCAGATGAAGCCATAGAAGAGATCTATAAAAACACTCAAGGATATCCACGCCGAGTCTCAATGTTATGCCATAACGCACTGAGAGAACTAGTAATTACTGACAAAAAACTGGTATCAAAAGAAATTATTCAAAATTTAGTTTCCAAAGAAGTGCTTATATAATTTTGAATAGTGTGATATTATATTAGGGCTCTCCACAAGAAAGGTTTGATATATGGTCGCTGGTTCAAAGAAAATAACTCCTGAAGAAAAATTACTTCATTTAATTGAAAATACTCAGGAGAAAAATAAATTATCCCCTAAAAAAGAGATTCAAAAAATAAAAATTTTTTTTACTTCTATACCATCCGCGATTTCAAAACTTTCTTTTAACATAAACTTCCGCCGGATAACGCTGCGGACGGTAAACAAAGTGTTAATAGCGCTAAGCTTTACTGCCACCATTGTTTTCTTTTTTTATTGGACCGCGGAGAAAAGTGAAATTGAAAAAGAGTTCGATGCTCTTCAAATCCAAAAAACCGATAAATCGCTTCTGCCTCTGGATTTACAACAGGATGTCATGCCTACCGCGGAAACTTACATCGCAGCTGCCGCAAACAATAATCCTTTTCACGTTCTTCCGACAGTACAAGAACGCGAAACGATAGAAACATCTACGCCTTTGAATTTTAAATTAGTAGGCATTCTTTGGTCAAACCAAGCTCAAGCTATTATTGAAGATTCTTCAACTGAAGAGACTTATTTAGTTGCTGAGGGAGATATACTAGATGTCTATACTGTAACAAAAATAACCCAAACCGAAGTTACATTGAGGTCAAAAGATGGCGAAAAAACACTTCAATAAAAACATCGTGTTAAAACGGCTATTATTATTTATCCTGGCCGCAGGAATAACCGCGTCTGTATTCATGTCCGCGTTAAATGCGCAAGAGGTTTCCAAAAGTAATGCTTCTGCGACTGGCGGGCTGCAAAGTATTGCAAATGACGTGGAAGTATATGTTGAAACTTCTTACGTGCCGGATAATTTGGAAACAAATGACACGGCATCTGTCATTACCGAAAATGTCGCTGCCCTTGAGAACTCTGCTAATTTAAACACTGCCGGGACAATCCTTGTGAATGAAAACCAGGAAACACCGAAAGATACTTTAAGTTTGGATTTACGCGGTATTGAAATAACGGAACTATTGAAAGTTCTTTCCAAAAAACTGAAAAAAAACATTATTCCCAGCAAAAACGTCACAGGAAGAGTAACTTTATTCTTAAATGACATAAAATACACCGATGTTCTGGACATACTGATGATCAGTCAAGGGCTGGCTTACGAAGAAAAGGGCGACAATATTATTCTTGTCGTTACAGACGCTGAATACGAAACGCTTTATGGAAAAAAATTTAATGAAAAAAAGAAAATGATAACGCTTAATATAGAATACGCATCGCCCAAAATGGTATTCACGGCTCTAAGTAACTTAAAAAGCACTGTCGGCAACATCATTGTTGACGAAATTACGGGAACCATAATTCTCATAGACATTCCGCAAAAACTGGATGAAATGATAACAGTTTTTAGAACTCTTGACAGTCCAAACGCAACAGAAGTTTTTGAACTTCAATATGCGACTGCTGAGGACATTGAAGAAGATATCTCTTCCATATTAACAGAAGGCGCGGGCAGTGTTTTTGCCGATGAACGCACCAATAGCCTTGTCGTTACAGATTTGCCGGGCAACATGAATAGAGTTAAACAAGCTATACAAATGTTAGATCAACCCACAAAACAAGTGTTTATCGAAGCTGCTATAGTTCAAATTACGCTTGAAGACGAGTTTTTCTTCGGCATTGAATGGACAGCTATTCTGAACAATCCGTCTTTTTGGGGAACTGTTTTAACGGGATCTTTTGCAAACGCAGGTATTGCCGCAACTGACCCTTTTCAGCGAATCACCTTAGGGTCTCTTCCAGAAAACAATTTTAAAGCAACTCTAAACATGCTTAATAGCCTTGGCGACATTAAAATCCTGTCACGGCCGACAATTGCCGTTACAAATAATGAAGAGGCGGTAATCCATGTAGGAAAAAGAGAAGCTATCGTTACAGGGACAACAAGCCAAAGCGGAGAATCAACAATCACTTCTGACAGCGTTGAATTCGTTGATATAGGACTAAAACTAACCGTTGTCCCGACCATTAATCGTGACGGTTTTATTACCATGAAAATAAAACCCGAGGTAAGCTCTGTAACCAGCACAGTTACAACCGGTTCAGAAGATGAACCGCGAAGTATTATCCCGATTATAACAACCTCTGAAGCGGAAACAACCGTAAAAATAAAAGACGGCTCAATGATCATGATTGCGGGATTACGTGAAAGCGATAATCGAAAATCCATAGGCGGAGTCCCTTATTTAGATGAAATTCCTATAATCGGTTCTATTTTCAGCAATAGAACCAGTGAAAAAAATCAGACAGAAATAGTTGTTTTTCTGACCCCGCACATAATCGAAGGAGACCAAATGATGGCATGGGATTTAGAAAAACTCGAAGAAGTTCCATCCCAGTTGCATCCTGAAAACAGAGGATATTTTGAACCAAAATTAAAAGAAAGTTCTTTACGCAAACGAAAAAGCGGGAGGTAAAGCTTGTCAGAAGATAAAAATAGAGATAAAGATCAGGAAAAGAAAGAAAAAGAACCTATTGAAATTCCGGAAATAGGTTTTGCCCTTAAACCAAAACCTGGCAAGGGCCCCGGACAAAAGCCGGAACCTGAGGAAAATTCTGTTCAGGAAGAACCGAAAGAAAAAAAACCGGAAAATACAGAATCTGAACAACCCCCTGAAAAAGAACCTGAGCAGGAAGATGCGACAAAAAAAGAACCTTCTTTGGAAGAACGCGTTCAATGGGCCTTAGCAGGCGCTGATGAACACGATTTTGGACACGATTACGACGAAAACAAGGAAGACGCGGAAACTTCTCCACAAAAAGAAACAGTCCCGGAAAAATCAGAGCATGAAACAATTCCGGACATATCCTCTTTGCAGGAAATTCCTTCTGAAGACTTAAACGAAAGAATAGAATCCGAAGCCGGAAAAATCGCGGAAGAACCGCCTGCGGAACCGGCGCAGACACACAAAGAACATACAGTTTCGACCTTGGCAGCATCCCCCAAAACGCTTACCACAGTTTTTATTATAATTCTGTCTGCACTAGCTGCACTGCTAATAGGGGCTATTTTATGGAACTTCTCTCTTTATAAACAAATAGCTGACATTAAAAGTAAGGCTATTTCTAATGCTGCTATTGCAAAAAAATTGGTTTCCGAAAAAGCAAAAATCCTACAGGAGTACAAACCAATCAAAGAACAAAATGACCAATTATCAAAAGACCTGGCGGCTACAAAGGATATCTCGAACCGCTTTCAAAAACAAGTTGAAATTTTAACTACCGAACTTACTTATATAAAAAAGAAATCTATCGAACAACAAAACAGCATTAAAAAATACGCCGATGAAGTTAAAGAAATAGTTTCGGGGAAAATTGAGTATTATAATGCCTACATACAAGAAAAAGAAAACAAAGAAGAGATGAATCTGCTAATCGCTGATTTAGAAGACCAGATAAAAACATTGAATGCAGAACTATCGTCCATTGATTCCGAATACCTTAAAAAAGAAGGTAATTATATTTATGATATGGCTTTCCTTTACGTAAAAGCCGGCATGTATGATGAAGCCATTTCTTATTTTAAAGATTTTCTAGAGTTAAATAAAGACGACGCGGATATCTACTACAATTTGGCTCTCATATATGACCAGGTTAAACAGGATAAAGCAAACACGATTTATTGTTATGAAAAATATTTAGAATGTAACCCTAATGCTGAAGATTTATATGAAATCACCATGAGAATAAACTCTTTAAAGCGCGGTAACGTTAAAAAATTACCGGCTGAAACAATGAAAAATTTCAAGATAAATCTAAACGAACTTAAATATTAATTTTTTACGATACAAACCGCAAGTTAAAGAGGTTTTATGAAAAAATTTTTAAAAATACTATTGTTATCGCTTTTTGTTATTACAACAACCGGATGCCCTTCATCTCACGCAGGCGCATTCAGGAAACTGGGACGGGGCATTTCAAACACTCTGACCGGCTGGGCTGAAATATTTTTTTCAGTTAATAAAAAATTCCGGGAACATGATAACAATGTCGCGCAAGGATTAACGGCACTACCCGAAGGCATTGTACGTGCAGGCACCCGAACCATTCTCGGCGTATACGAAACACTGACGTTTCCCATTCCTGTTCCGGCAAACTACGAAACAATTATGTATCCGGAATTTATATTTGAAACGGAAGACCCTTATGAACGCGTATATGACAACAACAGGGGAGCATATTTATAATTATCATGAAACAAAAAAATATTAAATTATTTAGTTTCAATGTTATAATAACTGCGGTTTTGCTGAGCGTGTGTTTTCATAACCAGGCTTTTGCCTCAGAAACTATTACGATGCAAAAAGAAAATATACGGCGGCTGTACAATGAAGCGCTATTTTCCTATTCCGCGTTAAATGATAAAATTGAAATCGTTGAACAAACGGAATATTTAAAAAATATTGTAAAGGAAATGAATGACTATCTTGAACTCGCCCGCAAATTGGAAAAGCAGGAAAAGTATCAACAAGCAATAAAGTGTTATAACGAAATTCTAATATTATCTCAAGATCCTGAAGTAAAAAGCTTTATTTCTTCCAGAAATAAAAAATTGAAACAGCTCGCGCAAAAAACTCAAAAATCTGTTTCAAAGAAAATTTCTAAACAAAAGGCGGCAATACTCAATGCCCGAAAACCGACAAGAAGTTCAAAAATAGAAAATTTAGATAAACAACATGACCGCAGGACTCAGCTTCTTTCAGAACTGCAGCAAAGATTGAACCAACTGGAACAAGAACAACAAGAACAAAAGGAATAAATACTATAATGCGAAAAATTTTAACAATCAAACATTTGTTACTTTTTTTAAACATACTGTTTATTGTGGGATTATCCGCGCATATTTCTCATGGACAAACCGGCAATAAACCAGATGAAAAGAGCCCATATTCTTTCAACATTGACCAGATCGCGGAAAACATATTTCTTTCCTGTGAACTTTTTGAGGAAGGAACAAAGCTGTACGAACAGAAAGATTTTAAAAACGCCGGGTTAAAATTTCAGGAAGCGCTTCAAAAAGACCGAGAGAATTCAAAAGCCTCTCAATACCTTAAACTATGTACTGAAACTTTATCAAGCAATTCTTCAGTTACCAATGAGAATAAAGCTGATCTATCTAAAATCCAAGACAAACCAAAAATCGACCAATCTAAAACAACCGAAGAGGACGTCCAACTTCTTACAAATCTGCTTAACCGGGTTAAGCACCTTGAAAGCAAACAAGATAAACCCATAACAGATACCGATAAGAAAACTTTAACTTCGGAAAAAGCTGTTTTACAAGATGAAGAAAAATTGCAAACCGAACCAGATTCGCTTAAAGCAGCAGTGCCCTCCCCCGCGCAGCAAAATAAAATTGACGTAAAAACCGAACAAGACTTGGCAATGGCTCAAAAAGTTAGACAATCCGAACTTTTAATGCTTCAAGGCAACAAATATTATGAAAACCTGGACTATGAAAAAGCATATGAATTTTATAAAAAAGCTTTGAAAGTATTAGACCCTTCAGAATAGCTTACAATGAAGAAATGGAGAGCGATAACCCCTAAATTTTTTATTGCCAGTCGTAGACTGAATAAGTTTCTTCTTTTCCGATAAGAACTGCATATGAATCGACTAATTTGTCATTAACATATACATCCGCGTGGATAGTGTAAAAAGATCCTTTTACACCTAAAAGCTTTTTGCTTATTAACGAGTTTATCGCCTGTTCCTCTGTCAAAGATAATGAACGGCACTCATTAAGGCTTGTTATAATATATGAGGTCGAATCAAATATACCATCATCTTCAGTATACAACTCCTCATCCTCGCCTGCTCTGAATTCCATTATTGAATCGATTAATCCTGCATCAAAATCTAATATTTCTAAAATCTCTTTAGAACAAGTGTTCATATTTACGGCACCCGTTCCGTATACTGTAATAAAATCTTTCATTTCGGCATAATCTTCTTTTTCAATATCTTCAACCTTCAGAATTTCTTCTTTAGGGAAAAACGGTTTCAGCTCGGAATTTACAAGTTCCACAGCTTTATCCATGTCCATTGAAGGCAGATTTTGCAAAATCAAACTTGTCGCTTCATTAATATTAATTTTTGATTCTTCATCTATCATGTAATATACTATTTTTATATTGCCGAATTTATATTCTCTTTCTTGAGCTAATTCAGTTAACGAATCATATTCCGGAGTCAAATCATCCTTACGGTCAAGTTTGAGCATAAGAACAATTCCTCTTACCGCTTGCTCTCCTGCCAACTTGTTTTCTCTCCACCGGGCAAAATTATAGACAGACCATGACACCCGCCCCAAGCCCATTCCAAAAATAGCAAGTACAGTTATAAACCATAAAACCGTAACCAGCACTACACCCTTTGAAGCTTGCCGTTTAGGCACCCGTTCGATTATACTCCTATGTTCAAATCTTTTGTGTTTCATACCCCCCACTTAAGGGGTCAGACCTCGAAAATCGAAAATACGTTGTATTTTCGATTTTCGAGGTCTGACCCCTTTATTCCGGAAGAAATATTATTTCTGTTATTTCTTCTTTCTTGTCCTGTTTTTCCACTTCTATAATCAATTTTATCGCTTTAGGGATTCCACTTTCTTCCTGCTCAAACGAAGCTAACCACGCGCCTGAACCCTCCCCATCGGCTTCATCGTAAAAAAGATACGAAAATTCAACATCTTCGGCATCAAAAACTTTACTTTCCCGTTTTTTCATTTTTTCTTTCAACGAATCGCTGTACTTAACCGTCTTGCACATAAGCGCGTCTTCGCCTTTATCATAAAAATATGTAAGTTCAACTATGTCCGAATCCACCACAGCCGGAAACGAAAAACTTTCATCATCCCCCTTAAGCTTAATATCCTCGAAATCCCTGACATATCCCAATATTTCCCGTTTTACTTTTTCCTTTGTAAGTACAAATTTTCTGTCAGCAATCAGATTAACCTGTTTTACGGTTTTCCAAATTCTTACCCCGGACGCGTATGTTGAAAAAATCGTAACAAGAATTATGCCCAAAAGCGAAGCGGCTAAAAAAACCTCTATTAACGTGAAGCCTTTAGTATTTAACCGTTTTTTATTAACTGTAAGTTTCATATAAAATTGTTTGAATTTATATTTTTTCATTTTACAACTTTAGGATTACCCCATCCAGGACACAGTTACAATATAACTTCTGATTCTTTCGCGGGTAATAAAGTTTTTATTATTAAATTTCTTTTCTGCACACCGCTTCTCCAGCTCACTTCCAATGTTACTTCGCATAATGAAAGTGTTGAACTTTCCACAGTTTCTTCAAACTCTTCAATTCCTTCGATCTCTTCCAAATCAATCATTGGATTTTCCCATATAATGCTTTCCTGCGTAAATTCAAAATTACGCCCGCCTTTTTCAAGACTTTCCATACTTGATGAAACGGTAATTCCCGCTTCCATAATAGCTTTTTCACGCAAATCATTTATTTTATCCTGTAAAATATCAACAGCATATGTACTGTTATATGCCTCCGAAACAGCTTTCGCGCAAAATGAAAAAACTCTAAGAGTCATAACCATGCAAACACCGATAATAACAACTGTTATCATTATTTCAACCAGACTAAACCCGTTACCGGTTAGTCGGTTAACCGGTTTGCCGGTTGACCGGGGGCCTGGCCTTATATCTAAATGGATATTTTTTGTTTTTCGGCTTATCATTTTAATGTTCCGATGGAATTCGTGCGCCTAAGGGGGGGCCTGACCCCCTTAACTCCACGAACAAATATCTTTAGGCTTAAAAAAATATCTCCTGTAAAAATGTTGGGTCTCTTTAACTTTCCCAGTTTTCAATATCATCATTTGTACCGGCTTGAGCATCAGCGCCTCCGGAATACAAATCATATCCATATTTGTTATGTTCACCCGGATACTTATAAAAATACGAGTTTCCCCAAGCATCTTTCGGTATTTTTTTTAGATATGGACCCCGCCAGGTATCACTATTAGTTTTGTTATCTGTCAAATCATCAAGACTTGACGGAAATTCTCCCATATCAAGTTCATACAAATCTAGCGCAAGAGGAATGTTTACGTCGACATCCACTTTAGCAACCGCGTTCTTTGTTTGTTTTGTCCTACCCGTTAACTTGGGCACTACCATTGCGGCCAAAACTCCGATAATAACAACAACCAGCATAATTTCAATTAGCGTAAACCCTCTTTCTGTCAAAACCCTCTTTATCTTATTTTTTTTATTTCCCGCATCCAGCATATTTGCTCCTTTCTATTGCTTTTATTTTTTACCGAAATATATAAAATATATATCAAAGTCCGCTGTCATCAAATTAGTCTCTCTGTCCTTTACTTTAAAATCCATTTTATTTACGCGTAAAGGATACGCGCTGCCTTCCAGTTTATATAAAAACTTAATAATATTTTCTGCCGATCCGTCGACTGAAAGTGTAAGTTTTTTTATATTATAATTCGCCCCGCTTTTGGGTTCTGTGGTTTCGGGTTTCATTTTTTGTAAATTAATCGAACACTCATTTGCCATTTCTTCGATTTTTTTCATAATAATAGGAATATTCGCGTCGCCCGAACTGCCTGATTCAATATATGGTTTTAGTTTTTCAAAAGCTTCCGAAATATAGCCCTTTTGTGAATTCATATATCTAAGCCGTTCCAGTTTTTCTTTATCCGCGTTTATTTGAATACGTATTGTTTCAATTTTTTCAAAAAAAGGCGTAATAATAAACCTTTCCACTAAAAACATCATTACTATAACCGTAACTACAGCAATTAACGTTTTTTCTCTTTTGCCTAAATTGATTTTCATAGTCTAAATTTTATCCCTTATACGGCCTATGTCAGCATTCCCATCATTTTATATTACACGTTATATTAAACTCGTTATAATCTCCGCTCTCCTTTGAAGCTTTGCGGGAATACCTTAATTCCGCCTCTCCAAAAATTCCTGAACTGTTTAAATTCCGCACAAACTTAAAAACTTCCCCCATATCTGTCCCTTTTCCAACTAGAGAAATTTCTTTTTTCTTATTATAGGTAAACCTATCAATAGTAATGTTCTCCGGCACTATCTTTGCCAATTCATAATAATAATACAAAAACGAATCTTTATACCGCATAAATATTTGTAAAGTTTTAATTTTTTCCAACGCCCTCATTGAACTTTTATTTGTCTGCTGCAGTTTTTTTATTTCAGACGTTATTTTGTTCAAATACGATTCCTGCGTATATAGTTTACTCATAAAAAACAACAAAAAAACAACTAAAAGATAGATTATTATTCCGCCCATCACGAATAGATTTTTTGTCATTTCGCGGACATCTCTTCTCATTTTAGCTTCCGGTAAAACAAAATTAAATTTTGAAGTTAACGGATCCGAGCTAATACCCAGCATTGCAGATATCGAAACGTTTTTTAAAATTGTTTCAATATTTTTAACCCCTTTCAAAGTCCCGATAACATTAAAAACATCTATTATTTCAACTTTTATATTAAGCACGCCGGTTATAGTTTCCGCAAGTTTGGGATTAATATCCCTTATACCCGTAACATACAGGTTTTCAATCTTCTCTGTCCTGCCGATACGAGAAACAATAAGCGCCTGCCGTAATTCGCTCGCAAACTTTTTTATATTCGTTTCTCTTTTTAGGCTTTCGCCGTTAATCGCAATGCTTCGGGTAAAAAGTATCGTGGTTTCTTTAAAAACAAAAAAATCCGTAAACTCTTCTCCGATATTTACGCAGGCTTTAAGACTTGTATCGCCATTTTTCGCAAAACGTCCTCTAATCAAAAATGACATAACACCAAAAGTCCCCAACAAAACATTGTCAGGATATAATCCGATTTTTTCAAAAACCGTAAACTGCTTTATAAGTGTCTGCCTATGCATTATACCCAAAATTATATTAGTAAACCCGGCTGCATCTTTTTCAATAATTTCATAATTATGAATAATCTCTTCACGAGAATACGGCACTTCCTGAGTTAAATGCAGATTTACAATATCATCAAGTTCTTTTTTATCTTTTGCGGGAAATTTTAGATTCCGAAGAGTAGCCTGATTGCGGGGGATGCTTAATACAAATGGTTTAAATTTTTTATATATTTTTTCGTCTATGATAGAAGAAACAACCTTTGTTACTTCCTCCGGGGAATTCGATTTAAGCGCTTTTACTTCTAACCCGCTTATCTGAATATCCTTTAAAAGGCTCGTCCCCCAAAGGGCTTTTACACATTTTTTTCCTATTTCAAAAATAATCATATTCTCAAAATCTTTTTTTATCCCCCCTGCCAAACATCCATGGCTGGACTGGTTATTTTGGGATGATAGATGTTTTTTGTGGCACTATCTCGAGAAACTGCTCCACCTAGCTGCGTATTATGGCTAAAAATAAAGACGACTGCTCCACATCGTTTTCGAAAACTACAAACCCCAAATATATCTTTATCCAACAAATAAACTCATTTCAAAAATTGGAAGAAGTACTGCTATTACAATAAATCCTAAAATACCGCCTACAATCAGAATCGCCAACGGCTCTATCAATGATGTTACAACTTTTGTTGCAGTTTCAACTTCTTCAGCATACCCCTGCCCGACTTCAACTAATATTTCATCAAGCCGTCCGCTGGCTTCACCAACTGCTACCATCCTTATAAACATATCCGGCAAAAACGTACAATTATCTCTCAAGCTTTGTTCTAAACCATCGCCTCCCACAATTTGACGGCACGCATTATTGAGTTCCTGCTGAGCGCCTTCATCTCCTACAAGCGGAACAGATATCCTGATCGAATCCAAAAGAGGCACACCACTCGAAAGAAGAATCGAAAGCCCGCCGGCAAATCTGCACAAAGACTGGTTATAAATGATATTGTTAATAACAGGTATTTTTCTCTTCATTAAATTCCTCGCCTTTTTCTGCCAGGAAGTGTTTCGTGTGTAGAATAAAAAAATCCCCGCTGCAATAAAAAAACCAAACATTATAATCCAGTATTGTGAACAAAAGTTTGATACGTTTAATAAAACTTTTGTTACAAACGGCAGCCTGTCTCCTAAATCTATAAAAAGCGATGTAAGTTTCGGCACAACAAAAGTAATAATAAAAACTATTGACGCAAATCCAACACTTACCATAACCGCGGGATACGCAAGACTTGAAATAACTTTTTGCGCCATTTGCCTTTCACCTTCCATATACCCCGCTATCTGTTCCATAGCATAATCCAGCTTCCCGCCTGCTTCACCGGCTTTGATGATACTAATATATAACGGATCAAAATACTGCGGAAACTTTGCAAGGCTGTCAGAAAAAGCATTGCCGTCTTTAACTGACGCTATTATTTCCTGTAAAACTTTTTTGAATTCAACGTTCGAAACCTGTTCTTCTAAAAAATATAAGCTTCTCAAAATAGGTTCCTGCGATTTAATAAGTACTTTTAGTTTTTTCGTAAATGAATAAATATGCTTTTTTGACACCCTGCCTCTGGATCCTATTTTTTTGGCTTTTGCCGAAGGTTTTACTTTTTTTACCGCGGGCATCCTCGTTACATTGCCTGAACTCTGCCCTGTCTGAACCGTTACGGGGAATAACCCCATTTCTCTGATTTTTGCTACGGCATTTTCCTGATTCACCGCTTCAATAACGCCTTCAACTATTTCTTCCGGGCCCTTTTTAGCTTTGTAAATAAACTTCATATTTTATCCTCAATTTTATAAAATTTTTACGTTATCCAAGTTCCGCAAAAAGCACAAGCATGTTTCCCGTAAACCTTGCCAACCCGTCTTTGATGGGGAAAAGTTCCGGAGCGCGCTGCCCCATCCTCTCTTCAACTTTAACAATACCGTTTCGTAATCTATATAAACAAGGCTGATGAAAATCCAGTACCGCAAATTCACCATCCAACCCGGGCAATATTGCCTGATACGCTTCGTGTTCATAAATAATATCTTTTCCGCTGTATACAATAACCCGCATAAAATTTATCCGT
Organism: Candidatus Omnitrophota bacterium; assembly: GCA_043812935.1. Classification (GTDB taxonomy): domain Bacteria; phylum Omnitrophota; class Gorgyraeia; order Tantalellales; family Tantalellaceae; genus JBDRNE01. The sequence goes on along the minus strand of JBDRLO010000039.1, from coordinate 7,180 downwards.
TTCACGTTGCATGTCACACGCTATACGCTGCACGTTACACGTCTCACGCTTACCTGTTTAAAAAACGTGCAGCGTGTACCGTGTTTCGTGCAACGGGACAGGCAGGCCTGTCCCCTACAGCAAACCGGCTAAACAAAATTCGACTTTGTCGAATTTTGATCCTGAGCAAAGTCGCGTAAGCGACTGCGTCGAAGGACCGACAAACCGGTTAATCCACATCCGTTACCCTAAGAACTTCTTCTACGGTTGTTACGCCTTCGTTAACTTTTATCCAACCGTTTTGACGCAAAGTACGCATACCGTTTTCAATTGCTTTTTTTCGGATTTCCTGACTAGAAGCTCCCCTAAGAACCATTTCCTGTATATCCTTATCCATGATAAAAACCTCATGAATAGCTGTTCTTCCCTTATAACCTGTATATCGGCATGCATCGCATCCTTTGCCTTTATAATATTTTTTTACCGGGATATTCTGTTTACTCGCGATATCTTTAATATCATATTCCGTCTTGCATTTGTCGCAGATTATCCGAACCAGCCGTTGCGCAATAAATGCTTTTACTGCTGAAACCAACAGAAACGGTTCCACCCCCATATCCACCAACCGAGCCACCCCGCTTGTCGCGTCGTTAGTATGTATTGTTGAAAAGATAAGATGCCCGGTTAACGCGCTTCTCACGGCTAATTCCGCTGTTTCCATATCCCTGACCTCTCCTATCATTATGATATCCGGGTCATGCCGCAATATGCTTCTTAAAGAACTCGAGAAAGTTACCCCGACTTTTGGAGCAACCTGTATCTGCATAATTTCATCCATCTCATATTCCATAGGGTCTTCCACTGTTATAATTTTTGTGTCTGATGATTTTATTTCGGACAGGCACGCATATAAAGTAGTGGTTTTCCCGCTTCCCGTAGGCCCGGCCAAAAATATAATTCCTATGGGCATATGTATAACTGTTTTAACTTTTTCCAAATCGTCTTTAAAAAATCCCAGCGCTTCCACCTTGAAAACCATTTCACTGGGCAAAATCCTTATGACAATGTTTTCGCCATGCGCGACAGGGATCACTGAAACTCTAAGGTCGATTTCCGACCCATGAAACTTTATTTTAACTCTTCCGTCCTGCGGTATTCTTTTTTCAACAACATCCAACCCGGATATTATTTTTATTCTGGAAATAATTGCCGGATATAAAAGTTTAATATCCGACGGTAAAGCCAGATCATATAAAATTCCATCCACACGACACCTTATTTTTACTTTGCTTTTATAGGCTTCCAAATGAATATCTGTCGCGTTTGATTTTATTGCCGACATTAAGATCTGATCCACCAGCTTAATGACCGAAGCACCGCCCGCGGTTTTTTCGATATCTTCGACTTTTGTTTCTATTTTTTCCTCTTTTTCAGGTTCTTTTTCCTCAAGTATACGCTGTACGGTTTCCGCGCCTACACCATAATATTTATGTATTGCTTCCATAATTTCACTGCTCGGAGCCAATACAATGTCCGTGGTATAACCTAAAAGCAGTTTAATATCTTCAGTCGACCAGATTTCAAGCGGGTCTGATATGGCAAGCCGCAAAACGTTTTCTTTAATATCCAACGGCATAAACTTATAATGCCACACAAACTTTACGGGAATGGCTTTTACAACGTTTTCCGGCACTTCAATTTCTCTTAGAGTAGGATAATACGGAATATCAAACTGTTTACTTAATGCCACTAACAGCTGTTCTTCTGTGACATATCCCAGATCTTGAATAACTTTTCCAAAAATTTCTCCGGTTTTTTGGCATTTTACCAGTGCCGTACTTAACTGTTTTTCATCAATGGCACCCATTTTTAATAAAATCTGACCGAGTTTTTCCATAACATTCCTTTTTGGTTAGCCGGTGTACCGGTAAACCCGTTTGTCGGTTAGCCGGTTAACCCGTTTACCAGTTCGCCGGTAGGGGACAGGCATGCCTGTCCCGTTACACGAAAACACATCCACCGAAAAAAGGGGGGGGTCAGTCGAAAATAGAACCTATTTTCGATTTTCGAGGTCTGACCCCTTTATACTTCCAAATCGCCTATCATATAAAAATCTTCTGCCGGGATATTATCCACCCTGCCGTAGACTATCTTTTCACAACCGCTTAAAGTTTCTTCCAGTTCAACAAATTGCCCCTTTTTCCCCGTATACTTTTCCGCCACAAAAAAAAGGCTGAGTTAAAAAATTTTGCAGTTTAAGCGCTCGTTCATAGATAACTCTTTCCTGCCAAGAAAGTTCGTCCGTACCTACAACCGCGACAAGTTTCTGAAGTTCTTCAAGTTTCTGAAACACTTTTTTTGCTTCATTAGCAATTTTAAAATGTCTTTCTCCGATTATCGCGGGATCCAGAAATGAAGAAGAAGAAAGTATCGGATCTATCGCGGGATAAAGGCCTTTCTGCACATGTTCACGAGAAAGTACAATTATAGAATCCAAATGCGAAAATATCGTGACAACAGCCGGGTCAGTTAAATCGTCTGCCGGAACATAAACAGCTTCAACCGATGTGATTGAAGAAGCCGCGGTTGAACGTATTCTTTCATGGAATTCACTGACCTCTGAAACAAGCGTGGGCTGATATCCCGTCTCTGACGGAATTCTTCCCATAAGAGCGGAAAGCTCCGCGCCTGCTTGCGTAAACCTAAAAACATTATCAACAAAAAATATTACGTCTTCGCCTTTTTCCTGCATGGATTCAGCTACGGTTACACCGCTAAAAACAACTTCATATCTCACTCCAGGGGATTCGTTCATTTGCCCGAAAACCAAAGCTACCCTGTCCAAAATTCCGGTTTCCGCCATTTCCAAATAAAGTTCATTCCCCTCTCTGATACGCTCTCCCGCTCCGGTAAAAACACAAGAAGCCCCTCTTTTTTTTACTACATTATGTATAATTTCCAAAGTTAAAACACTTTTCCCAAGCGCGGCGCCGCCCAATATGCCCGTTTTAGAGCCAACAACAAACGGAAACAAGAGATCCAGCATTTTTATACCTGTCTCAATGATTCTGTATTCCCGTTTTTCTCCCAAAATAACCTCGTTCATGCTTTTTCTGACGTTCCTTCTTATAGGAACCTTAGGCCTCGTTTCTTTTATAGGGCCTTTATTATCCAAAGGTTCGCCAAAAGCGTTCATAAGCCTACCATAACAATCTTCTGAATCCGGCATACAAATAACTCTTCCTTGTGCAACAGCTTTAGAATTCCTTCGTAACCCCACATTTAAAGTAAGGCACATGCATTTCACAACTTTGCCTGCCAGCTGTTCAACAACTTCCATAACAACTTCATGTCCGTCAACTGTTTCAGCAGTTACTAGTTCATACGCTGCCGGCGCTTCTTCCGATTCCTGAAATGAAACCTCAACAATCGGGCCTTTTACAGAAATAATTTTCCCATTTTTAATACTAGCGCTAAGTTTTTCCATGATACTCTCTTATTTAATGTGTAACGGACAGGCACGGGGGCCTGTCCCTACATATGCTCCACTTTTCATAACGCACCTCCTGTTTTGGTTTTTCCAAATGTAGCTCTGATTTCTTGTTTATGCAAGTTGTTAACCTACGTATGGAGGTGCGACTTTCCATTATATCTACATCAACCAACCGGCCAACGGGCCAACTAAAATAGTACACGTTAAGATTTTCTAAAACAAAGAAAAATAAATGTGCACCTTGAAACGTGTTTCCGTATAATGGGACAGGCAGGCCTATCCCTACAAACCAGCCAACGGGTTAACCGGCTAACCGGCTAACTGGCCAACCGGCTAACCGGAACACCGGCTATGCCATCGTTATCGCTCTGGTCGCAAAAATCTCCCTTATAACTTTATCATTTAAAGCATGAACTGATTTAAAATATCTGTGTTTTAAAACCGTCGTAATGTCTTTAAGTTCTTCTGAGCTATTCTCAAGATGCATAACTTTTGTCGCCCATTCAGACAGTTTACTGGACCAGAATATATTATTTAAACCGCTTCTTACCCATAGTTTCGCGACAAATTCCGTCACTTTGACTGAATCTGGCGCGATTATCGCGTCCACATCCTGTTTATCCCTTATATAAGAACCTGCTTTTTCACAAGGAAGTATCCTGCTAACCTGCATTTGATGGCTGGTAAAAGATTTGAACTGAACATATGCTACGTTAAACGCGCCTATTTCATTTTTTAGATACAAGTTCATAATATAATCACTTATTGCTATTATGTTTTTCATATCAATGCTACTGGGAATAACAGGAAAAACCTTAGGCCGCATACCGGCATCCCGAAGAAGTTTCGCACCCTTTTCTCCCAAAACAAGAACTCTAGCGCCATGTCTAAGCCCTTTACTTATTGCCGCGTTAACAATGCGGGTATTCACTCCACCAAGAAACCCCTCATCAGAACAAACCAACAGAAACGCTTCGCGTTTTTGTCCATTACCAGCAAAAAAAGAATCCTTCTTCGCTTCTGAAGGCAAAAGCCTGCAACATTTTATAGCTTCTTTTCTAAATATATCTTCTTGCGGAACTCTTGCCGAGACTCTGCTGAACTCTGCTGACGCTATAAATTTTAACACATCTATAACATTTTTCAGGTTCTCATTATACATTAAATCTTTTTTTGCCTGAGCAACAGGTATCATGACTTTTCCTTACATATATATTTAATTAATTCCCCCTGTTTGCCAAAAAAAAATTATTCAATTCTGCAGGAAACGAATATTCCCGTTTCCCTAGACGGAAGAGGCAAGCCTCTTCTCTACAAAACCTACATTTATACGCCTTCTAGATTCCTGCTTACGTTTATATCGAGCAAAATCGAGGGGCGGGAATGACAAAATGTGAATTGTCATCCTCTTATTTTTATATTTCTATTTTTTGTTCTTCAAAAAACTTTACAAACGCTTTATTCAGGCCTTTTTTAATATGCGGCGTCAATTCTCTGGCAAACTTTATATCTCCCAAAAGTTCAGGATAGTTTTTTTCAATGAATTTAAGTATATTCCTTTCAAAATTTAAAATTTCTTTTTTTCCAAAAGGATCAAGAACCCCGATATCAAAAGCATAAAAAACCAATATTTCTTCTATTTCCGAAACCGGCGCGTTCGCGGGCTGAATGAGTATTTCTGAAAGCGTCTGGCCCCGGCTTATTTTTTTTGCTATTTCAGTTGAAATTTTAGCGCGCATCTTAGTCAGCTTCTGAAGTTCTTTAAACTGCGCGTATTCCAACCGCAATTTAACGCTTACTTCTTTTAACGCGGACGACTGGACTTTACTCCCGATACGCGAAACAGAAAGCCCTATATCAACTGCCGGACGAAACCCTTCATTGAAAAGAGTGGAGCTCGTATAGATCTGTCCGTCTGTCATGGAAACAAGATTAGTTTGAATATATCCCGTTATGTCTCCCTGCAAAGTATCCGCAATAGGCAAAAAAGTCATACTCCCGCCTTTATTCGGATCCATCCTGCAGGCTCTTTCCATAAGCTGAGAATGTACATAAAAAATATCTCCAGGATAAGCTTCTCTTCCCGGAGACCGGTTCAAGAGAAGCGATATTTGCCGGTAAATCCAAGCATGTTTTGTAAGATTATCGAAGATAACTAAAACGTCTTTTTTTCTGTCAACAAAGTATTCTCCAAGCGCACATGCGGTATACGGCGCCAGATACTGTTCTGTGGAAGATGCTGACGCGGGAGCCGCAACAACTATGGTATGCCCCAACGCTCCTTTATTGTCCAATGACTCTATTATTTTAACCATTGATGTATAACTACCGCCAATCCAGCAATAAATACAAATCACATTCTCGTCTTTCTGGTTCATAACCGAATCAATCGCAATAGTTGTTTTACCGGTCTGCCGGTCTCCTATTATAAGTTCTCTTTGCCCTTTACCCACAGAAACCATTGTATCTATGATTTTTATCCCTGTTTTCAAAGATTCTGTGATCGGCACCCGATCCATTATCGGAACCGCGTCTTTAAACACAGAATTATACTGCGTAGACCTTATCGGCCCCTTGCCGTCAACCGCCTGAGCTACTCCATTGACAATTCTGCCCACAAACTTTTCAGTTACAGGTACTTTAAAAAGTTCTCCCCGAGAAACAGCTTTGTCCCCGACTTTAGCGTCTATTCCGCTGCCAAGCAGAAGAGCCACAACTTTTTCTTCATCAAACTCTATTACAATACCTTTATCTCCTGATTCAAATTCAAGAAGTTCACCATAAACACAGGTTGGAATTCCTTTTATCGTTATTACGTCTCTTTTGATGTCGGTAATTATTCCAACTTCTGTAATTTCTACGGAAATATGTTTTTTGGATTCTTTCATAATGCTAATTCTCTTTCCCACCACAACGTACAACGTGTTACGTGCTGCGTGCAACACAGAGAAAACGTCTCTGCCTTACACTATTTCTTCTTTCATATTTATTACCGCTTTGTGGATTCTATAAGCAATACCACCGTCTATTATGCTTTCATCGAGCTTTAATATAAGGCCTCCCAGTATTGTCTGATCTACGCTGAATTTAACATTTCTCTTGCTGCCTGCGCAGTCTTCTATCAGTTTCACAATAAAGTCTTCATTCTCTTTTGAGAGTTTATCCGCGGTAATAATTTCCACATCATTATTTTTTCTAACTAAATCCTGTATGTTTTCCGATTTTAAAAGAGTAATAATTACATCTTTTGAAATTTTACATCTTAATCCCGCCAGTTCTTCTTCAGAAAACACATGACGCAAGATTAACGCCGCTCTATCTACTGATTTTCGGGATATTTCCCGGCGCGCTTCTTTTATAACCTTATCCTTCTCCTGAATCGCGCTGGCAATTATGCGTTTAGCCTCTTCCTTTGCGCGGCTTCTAGCAGCATCTCTCATTTTTGTTGAACTTTCTTTTGCCATTGTAATTATTTCATTTGCCTGTTTTTCCGCGTCCTGAATTTTCGCGCTGTAATCTCTGTTTATTTTTTCGAGTTTATCGTTAAGTTCGGATTCTTTTGCCAAATTTTCTTTATCAAGCTTTTTTATGCGCGTCATCCCCATTTCTAGTTGTTTATGCAAAAGCATCCTTAAAAACATAACTATCGCAACAACCGTTGCAATTTGCAATAAAACAAACGGAATAATTAAAGTTGGAGACATATAT